>JBAUOX010000835.1:0-24859 GCA_049579985.1 Isosphaeraceae bacterium
TGCCCATAGCGCCCTGCATCATGGTGCCCATGCCCATTCCGGGCATCCCCATGCCGGCCCGTTCCATCACCATTGAACTCGTCATCGCTGTGACTCCCAGTTCTTGAGGTTTGACCGCGGATCAAGCAACCCGCGGCCGCGGACGTGTTTCTTTCTCCCACTCAGACCCTGTTGTAAGAACCGAGCATGGGAATGCAACAAAAAAATAAAGATTCTTACATGTATCATGACAATCTCGATCATCGAGGTCAAGATAAACGGCCGGAGGGCATGCAGATCGCGCCGCTCATGGGGGGACACGTCCGGAGCTCTTGAAGTGATCCATGCGTGATGCATTTGATGGAACCAGGTCCATGCCGTGGACCTGCCAACCCTGGCAGGAAAGCCAATTCGACGCAGCCGTCGCTTGCCTTGCCGGGGACTGAAGATTTTTAAAAACCATGATAGGAATACTCAGGATTCTTCTTGACAAACTCGATAGGAAATACAATAGTTGTGGTAGTGCGACCCTAACTGCTCTTTCTCGACGAGGTGTGAGAGCCATGCCTTACGAATTCGACCGGCGTTCTTCCAGTCACAACTCATACCTGCCGCTAGTGGCGATGATGCCAGCCGTGCCGGTTCATTCGGCCTGTATGCCAGCATTCGACGGTGGGATTCCGAGTTGTGGATCCTGGACTGCCGTTTATCGGCTGGCCTACGAGCAGGCTCGGGCCGCGCTGGCGCCGTCGCGATTCCAAGAAATGTTGAAGCCCACCTGGAATTGACAGCACGCGGTCTAAGGGATGGAGCCGTGAGAATCTCGGCGAAGGCCGAATATGCCTGCCTGGCAGTGATTTATCTGGCGCAGCGGCGACTGGAAAACCGACCGGTGCCGATCCGCGAGATTGCCGAGGCTCAAAGGATTCCCGAGACTTTTCTGACTCAGATTCTGCTCAAGCTCAAGGGAGCCGGTCTCGTCCTCAGCACGCGCGGCTCTGCCGGCGGTTATCGCCTGGCTCGATCTCCCGAGGAAATCTCCTTGCAAGACGTCCTCACGGTCGTCGATGGCTGCGATCTGAACGCGCGGGAGACCCAAGGCCCGGCCGCTCCGCTCCTGGCAAAGGTATGGGATCAGATCCGGGCGTCCGAAACCCATGTCCTGACAAAGACTTCGATCGCTCAACTGGCCGACCGATCGAACACCCGTGATTGGGTGATTTGATCGGGCGATCGCATGAGCCGTGGGCTGCGGCGTCCCCCTCGTCGCAGCTCAAACCCTCCCGGCGATTTAATTCCTACTGTTCTGGTAGAGACTTGCCAGATTTGGTAAACCGTCCCGGTCCACGACGCCGAGGAATCAGAACGGTGACGCTTGGCGCCAGGACCGGTGTTGCGGACATGCACCGGTCATGTGATAAGGTAAGTCCAGCTCTGAGCCTTTGAGGAGAGCTCGGAGGCGAGGTGCTCGCGGACTGCCCGGATTTCGGCTGGCAGCGGTGCAAAGGGGTCGGTAGATGATGTGCCAGGGGAGTATGAGGCTGTTTGCCGGCTGGCTCCTTCTGGGATCAATCCTGGGAATCCAGGCGGGAACCGTCTTGGGGGCTGATCGGGCACCGAACATCATCCTCATCGTCGCCGACGACCTGGGCTGGGGCGACGTCGGTTTCAATGGGCGAACGGAGTGGACTACTCCTCATCTCGATCGCCTGGCGGCTGATGGCGTCGTTCTGAAGCACTGCTACTCGGCGGCACCGATCTGTGGTCCCAGCCGCGCGGCCCTTCTGACTGGCAAGTACACGATTCACACCGGCGTGCGGCGCAACGATCAGGATCTGCCTCTCGAGGAGGTGACGATCGCCGAGGCGCTGAAGCGCCGCGGTTACAGGAGCGGCCTTTTCGGCAAGTGGCAGCACGGAAAGCCCCGTTCCGGCCACGACCACTACGTTCACCCGATGGACCAGGGGTTCGACGACTTCTTCGGGTTCACGGATTCCTATGATGCCCTCGAGAAATTCCCGACCCAGCTCTGGCGGGGACGCGAGCGGGTGCCGGTCTCCGGCTACGTCGATGATCTGATCACCGATCGCGCCATCGAGTTCCTCGGTCGACAAAAGGACGCTCCGTTCTTCCTCGACGTGTCCTATCTGGCACCCCATTTCAGCATCGCCGCCCCCGCAGCGGAAATTGAACGCCTCAAGGGCAAGGTGCCCGAAGCCGATCCGCTCCATCCCCAGAACGCGATCTATGCTGCCATGATCACACGGATGGATTGGAACATCGGACGACTGCTTGATACACTGGGGCGGCTTCATCGGATCGAGGACACGCTGCTGGTCTTCACCAGCGACAACGGCGCGACTTTTGAGTTCGGCAATCAAGGGACGAGCGCCGCGCTGGACAGCAATCGGCCGCTGCGCGGTCACAAGCGCACTCTTTGGGAAGGCGGCATTCGAGTTCCTGGGTTGGCTTACTGGCCGGGCAAGATCCGCGGCGGACAGGTCTGCGAGGAGAACGTCCACCTCACCGATCTGCTTCCCACGCTGGTCGCGGCCGCCGGTGGAACGCTCGATGCGGCCTGGCACATCGACGGCGTCAACGTGCTGCCCCTCTGGACCGGCCAAGGGCACGCCCCGGAACGAACCCTGTTCTGGGAATGGCAGAGCGAGGGAGCCGACCAGCTCGCCGCACTGCGGGGCGACTTCAAGCTGGTGATCACACGAGCGGGCAAGCCCGAACTCTACAACCTCTCCGCGGACCCCGCCGAACGGCGCGACGTGTCCGCGACCCATCCCCGGCGAGTCCAGCAGCTTCAGTCCGAGCTCGACGCTTGGATGGCCACCGAGGATCCGCGTGGAAAGGAGTGAGCGTGCAAGCAGGTCCTCTCGCAGACGGGAGATTGTGACTATCAATTGGCCAATAGCAGACGCCGGCGATCCAGCGAAATCTGCTTTTTGACCGGCTTCTCTCGGCAATTTTGCAATTCGCTTTTTTTCGCCACCGGCCGGATTGGGAAGCCGGCAAGCACGACTGTCGAACCGTGAAGGGGATGGCGTCCCGACACGGCGAACGGTTCAAGACATGAAAGTATCGATGCCGATCCTGCTGGTTCTTCTTGGCCTGAATGTCCACGCGGCCGACAAGGCTGTGTCCAGAGACGGGGATCTTAACCGTCTCCAGGGCCGGTGGACGGCGAAGGCTGGTACCCGGCACGAGATCCACGTCGTGATCGAGATCAAGGATCGGGGCGTTTGCGCTGCGATCAAGACCCCGCAGGGCGTGGACTTCCAGGTTCAGGGAGAGTTGAAGCTTGATGAAACGACCAGCCCGCGCAGCCTGGACTGGATGAAGCTTATCGGCCCCGATCAGCAGCCGCTGCCCGAAATCGCCGCCGTCTACAAGATCGACGGCGACACGTTCACCGTCTGCAATGGTGGGTTCCTCGGTACGCGGCCCAAGGAATTCAAGCCCGGCGAGGGCGTCCTTGCCGATGTGGTGGTCTTCCACCGGCTTGACACGAAAGACACACGGACCGGTTCAAGGACGGCACCTGCCTCGCCGACTGCCGCGCAGCGATCGAGCCTGACGGTGAGTTCGGACACCAAGAAGCGCCCTGCTACTGGGGTCGAGCAAGCACGGCCAGCGCCCCTTCCGCCAGTCCGTACGTCTGGCAAGGCGGTTCTGGCACGGGCGAAGACGAATGCCACGCGCTAGCCGCTGCCTCCCTTCCACCTTTACATCCACATCCGCCGCTGCAGCTCGAAAGTGTCGCCGCAATGTCCGGCAAAAACTGAGAAAGGGCTGTCGGCGATGATTCAGTCTGTTGGCACTTCTGCGGATGACCTCGGTCGATTGAAACCGGACGTTCAACACACTATGGTGGAGTGCGATACGCTCGTTTGTCGAGAGCCGGTCGCTGCCAGCTTCTTGAATCTGGCAGCTCATGGATGTCCATGGGGGCAAGTGTGCCGTACCCAGTGCCTGATAACCTCATCACCACGAGAACCGGAAGGCTGCTGGAAGTGAGGGAGTACGGCGATCCCGCGGGGCACCCCGCGCTCTTTTTCCACGGCTTGATCGGCTCTCACCATCAGGCGTCCTACATCGCCGAGCAGGCGATGCAGCATGACCTGCGGATCATCGCCCCCAACCGCCCGGGCGTGGGCAAGTCGGAGTTCGTCGTGCGCAAGAGCGCGCTCGAGGCCGTGCCCGACATCGAAGACCTCACGGCAGCATTGCAGATCGATCAGTTCAGCGTGATCGGCATCTCGGGCGGTACTCCTTATGCGCTGGCTTGCCTGCACCGGCTCGGTCCCCGCATTCGGACGGCGACCGTCATCAGCGGCATGGGTCCGCTACGGCTTTCCGGCGCCCTGCAAGGCATGGACCGGACACGGCGCCTGGCCATGGAGATCGGTTCGCGCTATCCCAACCTGGCCAAGCAGGAATCGCGGCGCTGGGGCGAGCGGTTCCGGGCCCATCCGACCGATTTTCTCAGCCGTCTGGTCTCGACCTGGCCCGCCGCCGACCAGGAGCTTTTCGCACGCAAGGAGATCTTCGACCTGTTTCTCCGCGACCTCCGGCAGGTCTTCATCGACGGCAACGGCCCCGAGACATTTGCCCAGGAGCTGAGGCTTTACCGCAACTACGGCTTCTCACCCGCCGACTTGCCCCAGGAAAGCTATGTGACCCTGTGGCAGGGGCTCGACGACGTCATCGTCCCACCCGCCATGACCTGGAAGATGGCACAGACCCTCCCCCGCTGCGAGGCCCACTTTGTGCCGGGAGGACATTTTGTTGCGATCACAATCTCGGACCAGATCATCGCCCGCCTGAAACAGCATCTCGACAGTGCGCCAGGTGCTGTGCGCACCGCAGAGAGAACCGCGTAATGAAATGCAGCGTGCAGGGGACATCAGGGACGACCGCTTAACGTTGTCCACCCTCCGCGGTCGCCGGCTGCCCCGCGGCAAGGACGTCGAGGTTACCCGCCAGAACGTCTTCCGTGCCATCGAAGAGCGGCCAGGCGTTGGTATCAAAGCCGGACGAATACTTCCTCAAGACCTGAGTGTGTGTGTCGTCGGACGGGCCGATGATGACCTGGGTGCGGACAGGTTTGCCGTTGACCTGAAGGTAGATGTAGTTCTGCTGCCCCTGGAAGCCGATGGCATTGGAGGGAAGGGTCCAGACCTGCTTGCGGTCGATGGTGATGGCGACGGTGACGTACCAGCCCGGGTGAAGGTGGCCGTCGGAGTTGGGAATGTCGATCTCGGTCTGGAGCGTGCGGGTGGACGGGTTGAGCGAAAAGCCCGAACGGACGACCTTGCCCTCGCGGGTAACGCCCGCTAGCGCCTGGAAGCGGATCAGCGCCGTGTCGTTCTCGTGGATGAATTGCGACGCCAGTTCGGGCACGCCGACGAACACGCGGACCGGGTCGATTTGCTCGAGCACGAACAGGGGGCGGTTGTTCGAACCGCCGCCGGGCTGGAGGTAGTCGCCGGGGCTGACGTTGCGCTGGGTGATGACGCCTGCGTAGGGCGCCTTGATCTGGCCGTACTCGACGTTGACCCGGGCTTCTTGCTCGTTGGCCCAGGCCACTCCGAGGTCGGCGCGTGCGGCCTCGACATCGACCCGGGCCCTGTCGCGGTTCGCGACCGCCATGTCGCGGTCGGAGGTCGTCTCCGAGACCATGGCGTCGGCCTGATCGCGGGCCGCGGCGGCCTCCTCGAACTGGCGATAGGTCTCGTCGCGCACCTGCACGTCCAGGACACGCTGGGCGACGAGGACCTCGAGCCGCTTGTATTCCGACTCCCAGCGGGTGTAGCTGGCCTGTGCCCGCCTCACTCCGGCCCGGGCAGAGACGATCCGTGCCTCGGCCGTCAGAAGTCTTGATTCGGCGGCTCGAAGCGAACTCTGCGTCACTTCGATCTGGACCTCGGCCCGGTGCACGGCGGCGACCCTCTGGGCGTGGGTCTGCACCAGATCAGGGATCCACATATCAATGAGGATATCGCCATCCTTGACACGGTCGCCAATGTTGTACCGGTACTCCTGGACATACCCGGCGATCCTCGAATAGATCGGCGTCGTCTCGAAGGCCTCGATCGTCCCCGGCTGAACCACCATCATCCGGATGTCGCGCCGCTGGGGGTGGATGACGGTGATACCCGCGGTCTTCCCCTGCTCGCTCTTGAGGTCAGCCGACTTGCCACCCTGGTCGGAGTGCCGGCAGCCGGCCGAATGCGCCAGGAAAAGGCCCAGGGTCATGAGCGGCAGAACCGGGCTCTTGAAGACGGACCGCGCGATTGCGTGTGTCCTCGACTCAATGGCCAGGATTGACATGGTCTGCCGTCTCCGTTTCAAGTTGGGGCGGGTGCGGTGGTTGGGCGGCTGGATGGCGGCGATCGTACTCGGGCGCCGCGTGGTGGTCATTGTCAGGGCCGAGCGCGGGTTTGACGGGGTCGTAGTGGGTGCTCGCCGGGTCATCCGGGTCAAGCGAGGGAGATTGGTTGGAGGCCCGGCTCAAGAGCAGCGTGAAGACGGCTGGCAGGACCAGCAGCGTGGCGAAGGTCGCCAGGGCCATGCCGCCGATCACGGCCCGGCCGAGCGGCGCGTTCTGCTCACTCCCCTTCTCGAGAGCCAGCGACATGGGGATCATCCCCGCGATCATGGCGCAGCCGGTCATGATGATCGGGCGGAGCCGGCCCTTGGCCGCGGTGATCGCCGCGCGGTCGGCCGGCATTCCCTCCTCGCGACGGTGGCGGTCGCCGAAGCTGACCAGCATGATCGCGTTCGAGACCGCCACGCCGACGGCCATGATCGTTCCCATCAACGACTCGATGTTGAGGGTTGTTTTCGTGATCCAGAGCGCCAGCACGACACCGCAGAGGACCGCCGGCACCGATGCAACGGCAGTCACGGCCAGCCGGGGTGCCTGAAAATAGGCGGTCAGCATGATCAGGATCACGAGCACGGCCACAGCCAGACCGATCTCCAGGCTCCGGAACATCTCCCTCATCGGCCGGACTTGCCCGCGCAGGTCGACCTCGACCCCCCGTGGCGGCCGGCCGGCTCGAGACATTGCCAGGTCCAACCGGTTGATGACACGGCCCAGGTCCTCTCCCTCGATGTTGGACGTCATGCTCAGGTAGCGCCGCATGTTGTAGCGGTCCACCTCGCCTGGCATCTCGCTGCGCATGACGCGCGCCACGTCGCGGATCAAGAGCGGGGGGGTCGGGTTGGAGGGGGAATCGGCGACCTTCGCCGCCTGCTGGCGGTTGGACTGGGTGGTCAGCGGCACAAGCGCGACGTCGGTCGCCTCGGTCATCTTGGGCTGAGGGACTTGCACCTGCACCTGGTACGAATTGCCGCTGACGTCGTCGCGCCAGAAATTGCGTGCGGTGTAGCGGCTGGAGTAGGTCGCGGCGATGAGCGATTGGCCGATGTCGCGCGCAGTCACGCCGCTCAGGCCGGCCCGCTCGCGGTCGAGGGTGACCTGGACGGTGGGGTAGTGCAGGGACTGCTGGAGTTGCGTGTCGCGGAGCGCCGCGATCTGGTCGAACTGCGCGCGGAGCTTATCCATGTAGGCACTCGAGTCGGCCATGTTACGACCCGTGACGACCACTTCGATCGGCGCGGGGGCACCGAGGCTCATCGTCTGAGAGATCAGGTCGCCCGGCTCGAACGCGAAGATCATGTCGGCAACGCGGTGGTCGGCCAGGTCGGGTGCGACGCCCAAGTTCAAGAGCTCCTGGCGGAACCACGCGCCCACTTTCTCGGGGAGAACCTTGCGTAGCCGCTCCTGCAGCTCGAAGATATCGATTCCGCTCCCTTCGCGCAGGCCGACGCGGAGCAAGCTGTCATCGGGTCCGCGGCTCCAGAGGTAGGCCATGTTGATCGTGAACTGCGGCGGGTTGCCGCCGGCGTAGCCCATCGTGATGTCGACCTTGTCGGGCCCGACCTCCTCGGCGATCACGTCGAGCGTCTTCTGGGCCACCCTGGTGGTCAGCTCGTATTGGGTCCCCTGAGGCGGCCGCACGCGAAGCTGTAACTGGCCGGTGTCGACCCTCGGGAACAGCTCGCGGCCCAACTGGCCACCCACGAGAACCACGATCGTGCCGGTCGCCAGCAGGTACGCCAGCACCACCTTGCGCCGGTGCGCGACCGTCCAGTCGACGATTCGTTCAAATCGGTCCTGCATCCGCAAGAAAAACCCCGGTCGCGCCTCGGCCGCGCCGCCGTGGCCGTGCGTTCCGTGGCGGTTCTCGAGCAGCCAGACGCTCAGGACCGGCACGAACGTGCTGGAGAGCAGGTACGATGTGATCATAGCCCCGCCAACGGCCAGCGACAGCGGCACGAACAGGGCGCGCACAGCTCCTACCATGATGAATGAGGGAATGAACACCGAGAGGATGCAAAAGAGCGCCAGCAGGCGAGGGACCGCCGTCTCCATGTTCCCTTGGCGCACGGCGCGCGACATCGACGGGGTGTGCTCCATCTGGGTATGGATGTTCTCGATCTCGACGGTCGCCTCGTCGACCAGGATGCCGATGGCCAGAGCAAGACCGCCCAGGGTCATGATGTTGATCGTATTGCCCGTCAAATTGAGGATGACGATCGACCCCAGGAGGGCCAGCGGGATGTTGAGGACAACGATGATCACGGCCCGCAGGTCGCGCAGGAACAAGAGCACCATCAGCCCGGTCAGCCCGGCGCCAAGCGCTCCTTCGACACCCACGCTCTCGATGGCGCGATAGACGATCGGCGACTCGTCAAACTGGTACGAGACCTTGACGTCGTCGGGCATGACCGCCTGGAACCGCGGCAGGTTCTCCTTGACCGCGTTGACCACCGTCAGCGTCGAGGCGGAAGCCTGTTTGACCACCGGCAGGTAGACCGACTTGCGGCCGTTGACCAGTGCATAGCCGACGGGAATATCGGTCGCGTCGGTCACCGTGCCGACGTCACGTATGTAGACATTCTCCCCCAGCTTGAGCGGGACGTTGCGCAGCTCCCGCGGGCTTACGACCATGGTATTGGCCGGTACTACGGTCATCTGGTCCTTGATCGTCACGTTGCCGGAGGGGCTGATGAAGTTGCCGCGGTCGATCGCGTCGACGACGTCCTGGGGCGAGAGGTTGTAGGAGCGAAGCCGGTCGGGATCGACGTTGATGACGATCGACCGGATGTTGCCGCCGAACGGCGGGGGGGACGAGACGCCCGCCAGGCCCGAGAACATGGGCCGGACCCGGAACAGCGCCATGTCCTGGAGCTCGCCGACCGAGCGGCTCGGGCTCTCGAAGACCAGATAGCCGACCGGTAAGCTGCCCGCGTCGAGCCGGAGCACATACGGCGGCAGCGACCCAGTGGGCATGACCGATAGGGCTCGGTTGCAATAGGCGACAGTCTGAGCCGTCGCCTCGGCCATGTCGATTCCCGGCTGGAAGTACAGCTTGAGCATCACCATGCTCTGGATCGACCGGGACTCGACATGCTCCACGCCGTTGATGTACTGAAAGAACAGCTCGTAGACGTTGGTGATCAGGCCCTCGATCTGCTTGGGATCCATCCCGCCGTAGTTGTGGATGACGTAAAGCTGCGGCTGGTTGAGCGACGGAAAGATGTCTTTCTGCATCCGGACGATGCTGTAGGTCCCGCCCAATCCCAGGGCGAGCACCAGCATCATCACGGTCACGGGCCGGCGGAGTGCGAAGACAATCGGGTTCATCGCAGCCTCAGCGCGCTATCCCTGTGCGGCCACGACCCCGATCTTCGGCCCGCATGACTGCGGGTGGGGCACGGTCGCGACAGCCCACAAAGGAACTTTATCAGCATGATACGCACTTCGGGAAGAGCGCGCCCGGTCACTTCCCGGCGGTCCCTCCGGACCGTCGGCGTGCGATCACTGCGGTGGGCCGCCGCGTGCCGATGCCGATGCCGCGTGTGGAGGGGCTGGCGACGGAGCCGGCGGTGGTGTGTTGCCCGCCTGGGACGTGACCCACTGGGCCGGCTGGCCGAGGGCGTGGTAGACCTCGAACTGGGCGACGTTGTACTCGCTCACGGCAGCGGAGTACTGTTCGTAGGCCGTATTCAAGGCGATGAGTGCGGCGACAACCTCCTGGGGGCGGATGATCAGCCGGAGCAGCTCGCCGGCCGGCCGCGCCGTCTCGCGCAGGCCGATGAAGTTCTTGTCGGCCGACTCGATCGCCTGGCGCACGCCAGCGTCCGTCTCCACCACGCGCACGCGGGCCGTCTGCAACCGGGCGACGGCCTGCGAGACCTCGGACTTGACGCGAAAGACGGTCCGCGTCAGCTCGATCGAGGCCAGCTCCTGCTCGGCCCGTCGCTGCCGGATCAGGCCGATGTTGCCGACTCCCCCGTTTTGCAATTCCCAGACGGCGGCGACCGCGATATCCAGGCGGGAACCGTTGGAGTTGAGCATCCCGTTGGCGCCGGAAGAGAAGTTGCCGGCCGCCAGCAGCCCCGTCGCCGTGGCCGGGCTGGTGACGATCAGGCTGGGCAGGAGGGGGCGCTTCTTCTCCCGGCGCAGCAGCAGGTTGGCCGCGGCGACCAGTTCCTGCCGCGAAGCGATCTCGGGGCGGCTGTTCAAGGCCACCGGCAGCAGCTCCTCGGGAGAACGCTCGGAGGGAACGAAGGTCACTTGCAGGAACGCCGGCTCGACTGGCTCGAGCAGCGTGGTCGGGTCAAGCAAGAGAACCTCCGCCAGGCGCGCACTTGCGACCCGCCAGTCGCGGATTGCGATCTGCTGGCTCTGCCGCAGGCTCTGCAATTCGGCTTGTGCCCGATTGATCTCCAGCGGTGCGATCAGACTGGGTGCCAGCCCCTTGGTGAAGTTGACGAGCAGCTCGGCCCTCACGATCGTCGCCCCGACGCCGAGCAGTCTTCCCCGCGCCGCCTGGACGTCGAAATAGGCTTGGGCCACCGTGAGCAGGACATCGTTCCGCGCGGCCTGGAGGTCCGCCCGCCGCGCGTCGACCACGCGCCGCGCCGCAAGCGGGGCGAAGATCACGTCGGTGAGCCCGACAGACATGCTCGGGCCGCCGCCGACGAAGAATGTCTGCAACCCTTTCCGAAAATTCGGACCTGTGAAGATGTCTTGCTGGACACCATCGTGCCGAAAGTAATCGACGCCCCCGTTGAGAGTGGGGATCCAGAGGGCCTTGGCCTGCAACTGCAAAGCGAGAGCCTGTTGAACCTGTGCCATGGCCGCGGCGATATCGAGCGGCCGGACCCCGGAGAGTTGCATCGCGGCCGCCAGGTTGATCGGCAGGCCTTCCGGCACCACGGCGTCCATGCCGCCCACGGGAAACCCCACCCCGGCCGGGCCCGGGATCGGTTGTGGAGCTGGAGGCGCGGCCTGGGCAAATAGGTCCGAGGGCGCGCCAAGCGGCGACCGCCGTCCTAGGGGTGATGCTGCCGGCTGTTCCTCGAGCGCGGGAGGCAGCGCAGACTTCTGCGCCGCCACGTCGCCGATCAGCGACGCCCACAGCGCGATCGGCAACAGCCACTGACGACAGCGTCTCCGACGCATCATCTCCTCCACATCCTGTGGACGGATACCCGTCAATCCTGAACGGTCCGGCAAACTCTAAGGGTTTTAGACGAGCCGGGGCGATCCTGATCATCACGATAACTATCGGTCGTTCGTACAGGCGCTGCGTGAATGATTTTGCGTCGTCTATCACCGGACGCTTCGACTTACTGAGCGTTGCAAAACGACGGAAAGTTTTTGAGCCCTATAATAGGGCATGGACCCTGAGCACTTCGACCCACCGGACTTGCGGGAGTGGCGCCGGATGCGTGCCTGGCATCGGAAGCAACTCGGCTGGAAGCAGCGGCAGATCGCCGTCGCGCTCGGTGTCCGTGAGGTAACTGTTAAGCGGTTCGTCTCTCGCCGCTCGGGATTCTTGGGTGACCGGAGCCATCCGAAGCCCGAACTCTCTGTACAGAAGCTTCGTAGAAGAGGGCATGGCTCCTCCACCGCCGTGCCCTGCACCCCTCTGGGAGACGATCCCACCCGAGGCCCAAGCCGCTGTCTTGGCCCTCGTCGCCTCCCTCGGGCAGCGGATCGCCGACCTGGAGGCGGAGAACGCGGACCTGCGCCGCCGGCTGGCCCAGGTCGAGCATCAACTGCAGAGCATCCGCCGGCGCGGCAAACACCCCTCCCATCGCCGCGACCGACCCCAGGACCCGCGCGCCGACCGCCGCCGCAAGGACCATCGCCAGCACCCGGAATGCTTTCGCCTTCAGCCCATCCCGAGATAGGCCTCCAAGGAAGGCTCCGGCCGCCCGCTGGGTGGAGGACTGACGCATTCCACGCCTTCGAAGAGAGACGCCTTCGTCAGCCATGTTAGCCGCGGCGGCAATCCCCAGGACTCGGTCTCCCTCGAAACGCCCGTCAGATCGTGCACCAAGGGCCCGTCGTCGGCGTCTCCATAATAAACCGGGGGCGGCAGCAACTCCACGCGATTGCCATCCGGGTCCAGCAGGTAAACGTAATAGGAATGGCCGAGACTATGTCGTCCGGGACCGAATTCCACATTGTCCCCGTACCCGAGACTGCCCGCGACGTCGCAAGCCCGAACGATCTCGTTGATGCCGCCGACGATGTATCCGTAATGGTGCAGGGCGGGCCCCGGCCGACGCACGAAGACGACATCGTAGACCGTATCCTTGGCGTGCAGGAACACGCCCACCGGTTGATCCCCGACGACCATGTAGTCGACGATCCGGAGGCCGAGACCGGCGTAGAAGGCTGCCGACTTCTCGACATCAGGCGAATGCACCTGGTAGTGATCGAAGCGAAGCGCGCCGGCGCCACGAAGGCTTTCAAATCGCTGATCGACTCTTTCGAGTCTTGGCATGGACGAGCAGAACTCCAGGGGCGTTCCGAACAGGTCAAAGGCATGAAGCGTTCGTCCCTGATACGGAGTCTCGATGAACTCGGCCTTCAGCCCCTGTCTTTCGAAGTAGGCTTTCGCTCGATCAAGGTCCTCATCATCAAACGTCCGAAGGCCGGTCCTGACCGCTCTTTCCGCGCCGTCGGTACGCTTCAGCACCAGGCTGTGGTGAGACCGTTCCTCGACACCTCGCAGATACAGCGCCTCTTGATCCTCGTCGGTTACGACAAGCCCCAAGACCTCGGTGTAGAAGTCCCGACTGCGTGATAGATCACGTACTGTGTATACGAGATGGCTTGCGCGCGTCACCCGGAACGGCGACGATGTCGTCTCAGGCACTTGAATCATCTCAAAGTCCTCCTCGTCTACAGGAGGAATCATCGCTGCTCCGTCCACGACAGGAGAGCCAGCACAAGTCACGGGTCAATGGCGCCGGAACCAGTCTTCCATCTCGATGTCCAAGGGAAGCAGAATGCGAACGACGCAATTATACCAGGCGACAGTCAGCACCAGTTCCATTTGCTGCTGGAGATCCAAGCCGCCGAGGCCGTCCCAGACGTCCTGGTCGATTCTGCCGTGCCGGGTAACCTCGCGTGCGAACCGGATGACGGCCCGCTCTTGCGGACTGAAGCAGCTTCGTCGGCTGGAGTCAGTCCCTCATCAGCCTGGGTTTTTGATCGTTTTATGACTATAGGCGTCAGGCAATTAAAAACGGGGTTGAACAAGGTCATGGGACGCAATCTAATCGCTCGGGTATCAAAGACTTGTGGCCATCGGCAAGCCGATTCTGGAAGGATCAAGCCAGGGTCAGAAACGGTCAACAACCCAGATCCTAACTCTTTCCGACCCCAAAATCAGAGGTCAAGAACCCAAAACCCTAAGCAATCGCGCCCACAACCCCCCGTTGAAAGAGGCTGGGCTGAGAAAGCCGACAGCCGCCCACCCCTCCGGGGGCCCGGTGGCTGGGGGGGCGATTGGTACGTCTGGCATGCCCCTGACGGCCTCAGGGCGAGAGCGGCCACCGCACTCGGTTGCGTGCAAGCAGGCGCCGAGAAGTTGGGTGTCATACAGGCAAGTTACGCCTCCGCGATAACCGGCGTTCTTAGCCCCGTGTCGGCTCATTGATCCAAAAAAGGACTCCGCGCGCAAATCAGCCCAGATTGCCAGGGGAGCGGAGGGGGCCACCCACTTTCTAGTGGTCCTGCAACGAAGTCCTGCAACAAATTCACCGGGCATGTTCCGCGAACCACTTGCGCATCCGATCGTTGGTCCACGTCCGGTTGAAGCGGTGGGCGTACCACCGGTTGTACTCCGGCAAGGAGGCCAGCACGTGCTCGATAAACTGCTCCCGCGTCGCCCACTACCCCCGTTTCTAGTAGCGCCCACCAAATGCCTTGACCAGCAACCCCGCCTGTTCAGCCACGAGACGTGCGCCGGCGTGTTTCGGAGCGAAATGATCGGACCGCAAGTATTGCAAGGAGGAGTTCCGTGGCCGCGAATACGCCGAGGGCGACCGCGAACCCACGGCCGAGCAGGAGTTGAAAGAGGACGGAACCTAGGCCAAACCCGGTGAACAGGGCGAAAGCATTCAGGCCCATCGCCTGGCCTCGTCGCGACGGATCAAGCGACGTGATGATCCCGGCCAGCAGCGGGTGGCTCATGTCGTAGCCCAGCGACAACACGGTGACGACGGCGACGACCCGGTACAGCGGGGCGGTGGGCACCAGCGCCGCGGCGGCGAAGGAGGACAGCAGCAGGCCGGCGGGAATGATCGCCCGCCTTCCAAAGCGGTCGGCGGCCCGACCGATCGCGGGACCCAGCAGCATGCCAGGGACCCCGTATCCGATCAGGGCTAGGCCGATCCCAGTGTCTCCGAGGCCATAACGCCCGGCGAGGTAGGGTCCGAGCCAGGTGAAAATACCCGAGTGGAAGATGCCGTTGAGCAGGATGTAAGCATATCCGCTCCGCCCGCGCCGGTTGGCGAGGAGCGCCCAATAGCTGGCGAACGTCGCCCCGAGCCCGAGGGTCCCTCCTGCTGGGAGTCCTTGGAACCTGGTGAGATGGCGTCTAGCTGCGAAGAAAGCGGCCCCGCAAGCAGCCGCGACGGTCAGGAAGACGATCCTCCAGCCCACGATCGGGTTCAGGAGGGCGCCGAGCGTCGAACCGAAAGCCATCCCGCCGGCGACCGCCCCGAAGATCCACCCCAGGGGCCGACCCCGCTCGTGGTAGGCGAAGAGATCGCCGAACAAGGCCAGCGAGATGGGGACAATCCCACCCGATGCGACCCCGGCAAGGATGCGCCACGCCAGCAGTTGGCCGACCGAGCCGGCCGTCGATGCACCGACGGCCGTCACTGTCATCAGGACGAGCATTGCGAGCAGGACAGGACGCCGGCCGATACGGTCGGAGATCGGACCGTAGAACAGCGTCGAGGCTCCATAGGGCAGCATATACGCCGGCACGAGGAGGGCGACAGCCCCCTCGGAAGAGCGGAACTGCGCAGCCAGAGCCGGAATCAGGGGCGCGACGAGGTACGCTTGGAAGAAGATCAGGAACGCAGCGGCCGACATCACGTGCATGACGGCCTCGCGTTCGTCGCCGGCCATGAGGATCACCGACTCGCTGGGTCCCTCAACCTGGTTGGCAAGCTGGAACATCACCCGGATGTCGGGCGTTGGCTTTGGCTGCTTGTTCTTCGGCATCGACCAAACCCTCGGAGAGCGGATTAGCAACGGGCGATCGTGAACATCAGGAAGGCCCGCGCGAGATCTTCCTTCGAGATCCCGTCGACGAACTCCCTGACACCGATCTCGGCGGCCTCGCGCTTCATCACATCACGGCGGCGCGATAGGCGGCGTCGAGGGACTCGACGGACATCTCCTGCCGGGTCAACGCGTCTCGCAGGGATACCGAGCGCTCGCCGCCGGACACAAGGACGCGGCCCCGTGACCGCAACTGGCTCGGGGATCCGCATGGCCCTCTTGTCCGACGCGGTGTACAAAGGGGATCCAGCGGCCGAATTGAGGCGACGGCCTTTCAGGCGGGCGTTCCATAAAGGCCGGCTTGGCGGCCGCACTCCTGAACCAGGGCCAGAACCACGTCGATGGCCGGCGTCGGCACCCCGGTCAGCCGGCCCAGTTCCTGGACCGCGGTGACGAGGGCGTCGATCTCCATCGAACGGTGGCGCTCCAAGTCCTGCAACATCGACATCTTGTGGCCGACCACCGAACCGGCGGCGGCAAGCCGGCGATCGATCATATCTTCGGGAATGTTGATGCCCAGCGCCTCGGTCACCGCCTTGGCCTCATGCATCATCTGCTTGCACAATTGGCGCAATCCCGGCTCGGTGGTGATCCGGTCCAAGGTGGCGTGGGTCAGCGCGCTGATCGGGTTGAAGCAGACGTTGCCCCAAAGCTTCAGCCAGACATTCCAGCGAATCTGATCGCGGATCGGCGCTTCGAAATTGGCGCCCGTCAGAACGTCGCTCAGCGTCTTGACACGCTCCGAACGGGTGCCGTCGGGCTCGCCGATGGTGAAGCGCTTGAACTCATGATGCTCGATCACCCCGGGGGCGATGACCTCGCAAGCCGGGTCGACGACGCATCCGATCGCGCGCTCCGGCCCGATTTTGGTCCATTGCCTGGCGCCCGAATCGACCGATTCGAGATGCCTGCCGTCGAAGCGGCCGCCTTCCTTGTAGAAATACCACCATGGAATGCCGTTCATCGCCGTGACCAAGGCGGTGTCGGGCCCGAGCAGCGGACGGAACTGTTCAGCCGATTCATGCGACTGGTGGGCCTTCAGCGTGCAAATGACGTAATCCTGCGGCCCGAAATCGGACGAATTGGAACTGGCGGCGATCCGAGCGACCTTTTCCTTGCCTTCGATGATCAGCTTGAGGCCGTTCTCGCGGATGGCGTCGAGATGGGTGCCCCGGACGATCGCCGAAACCTCATGGCCGGCCAGCGCCAATTCCGCCGCGAGATAGCCGCCGATCGCTCCAGCGCCGAAAACACAGATTTTCATGGTGCGTTTCCATCCGAAAATCGAACTGGCGTCGTTTCCCCCTCCGGCTTTCCCCGGTCCGACGCCATGGGACCCACGAGGGGGAGCGGAGGGGGCCACCCACTTTCTAGCAGCCGAGAAATGTGGGTGGCCCCAAAGTCCCCCCAGGACGCCGCCCGCCCACCCCCACCAGGGCACCGGCCCCCATCACCCTTGGGGGCGTGAGGGGAGTGAGCCGGCGAAGCACAGCGCCACAGCGATCAACAGCAGATTGAGCGTCCCTACCGCCGTGTTGACCGCCGCCGCGAGTACCGGACTGCCGGTCCCCTCCTTGGCCAACTTGGCGTTTGCCGCGGATTGCACGGGGGTCAACACGCCGGTCGCCAGCGCGAGCAAGACCAACAGTCCCAAACTCATGGCCCACTGCCCTCGGGTGTCTGACATGCCGTCCCTCACTTGAACTGGTCGAAGGGGGCTTTGACTTTGATCAACGCCGGCTCGGGAGTGGGCGGCAGCTTGATCCTTTGCGCTGGCTCCGGCCGCCGGGGCGGCGGGAGGGCGTCCACCCGCTCCACCTTCCCGGACCGTAACGACCGGCGGACGGCCGTCTGGACCCGCAGGTCGGCCAGCCCCTCCGCCCCGGACGGCTGCGGCTCGCGGCCCTCGAGCACACAGCGCGAGAAGTAAGTCAGCTCCGCGCCGAACTGGTCGTCCGCCGCGAAACGCAGCTCCTCCGACGTGCCCTGGGCCGTCAGCACGCCGGTCATCTCCCCTTTCATGGCATAGGCTCTGTTGACGAACAGGTCGCCGGCCGTGCCGGTCAGGCGGAAGTCGGAGCGGTAGGGGGCATTGAAACCGCAAGTGAAAGTGGCCACCCGGCCGCGCGGAAACCGCAGGATCACGGACGCCGTTTCCTCGACCTCGCGGAAGCGGTCCGAGCCGTCCGACCCGGCCAACGCAAACGCATCCTCGGGCTCGTCCGCGAACAGGTGGCGGGCGGCATTCAGGCAGTAGACGCCGATGTACTCCAGCGGCCCGGCCCCCTTCCGCAGACGCACGTCCCCCGCTGGGATCGGTGACACGAACAGGGACGTGAACACGCGCGGCTCGCCCAGCCGCCCGGACCGGGCCACTTCGATGGCGGTCAGAAAGGACTCATGCAGGTGCAGCCGGTAGGCAACCATGAGTTTAACGCCGGCAGCGGCGCACGCCTGGACCATCGCGTGACCGTCCTCTTCCTTATCCGCCAGCGGCTTCTCGCACAGCACATGAACGCCCGCGCGGGCGGCCCGCTCGGCATACTCCCGATGCAGATGGTTGGGCAGGGCCAGGTACACCGCATCGACTTCCCCGCTGCGCAGGCACTCGTCGTACTGGTCGTAGTTGTAGGTGTGAGCGACGCCATACCGCGCTGCGAGCGGCCCGCGCTTCTCCGGGTCGTCCGAGACGAGCGCTGCCAACGCGGAGTTGCCCCGCGCGTTGGCGAAGCCGGGGAGCATCGCGGACTGGGCGATCCATCCCAGACCAATGACCGCGTAACGGACGCGCCCGTCTTTTCCCCGCCTTGGCGTCGAGTCGGTGCTTTGGTTGTCGTTCACGAATCGCTCCTTCCAATAATGAGGCAAAGATGATGGTGGTCAGCCGGACCGGGGCGAATCCACCGGCACCTCAAGTCCATTCGGCACATGAACGTTTTCCGGCGCCAGCTTCATGCCGGAAAGGGCCGCGAGCGTTTCAATGACCGCCGCAAAGTCGTTTTCCAGGTAGGCCTTGGCATCGGGCCTTTGGGACGCCAGGCCGACATGCGACTGGAGGATTTCCCGCGTCGCGGACGCGATCGGCATCGTGACTCCTAGCCTCCGGCCGGCATCAAGGCCGAGTTGAAGATCTTTGTTGAGGAGCAGCGGCACCGTGAATGTCGGCGTGAAATCGAGATTCACCAGCGCCGCTGATTTGTACTGAGTGAACCCTGAGCCCATCACGCTTCTGTTGATGAACTCCAGGAAGGTATGGCGCGCTACGCCTGCCTTCTCGGCCAACAAAGTGACCTCCATCAAGCTTTCCATCAGGCCTGCCAGGAAGGTGTTGTGGGCGATCTTGCAGAACCTCGCGAGGTCGCCCTCACCGACATAGACGGCGCCGCGCACTGCATAGGACTTGATCAATGGCTCCACCTCGTCAAAGGCCTCTTGCGGGCCCGAGACGACGCTCGACAACTGCCCGGCCACGACGCATTCTGGATTGCCGCTCAGCGGGGCCGTCAGATAGGCGACCTGTCGTTTTGCCAGCTTCTCGCGCAACACCTCGGATTCCGGGATTCCAATGGTCGAGCAATCCACCAGGATGCGCGGAACTTTGGTCTTGGTATCGGCAAAGGCGCCGGACGGTCCGAAACAAACCTCATGCAGACTGTTGCCGTTGGTGACGACGGTAAAGAGAATGTCGAGGTCGCCCAAAGATTCCAGCCGGTCGACGACTTGGGCACCCAAGGCGGCGAGCGGGCGCGCCTTCTCGACGCTCCGATTCCAAACCCGAACGCTATGGCCGGCCTTTAAAAGCCGGCTCACCATCGGGTAGCCCATGCGACCAGTTCCGATCCAGCCGATATTCGTGATGTGTCTTCCCTTCATCTTGACCTCACTTAATGTCGCACCGACGTGGCGAAAGCTCACCACGCAGTTGACACGTATTGGGTTTCTAGGAATTCCTTGATACCTTCGTGGGAGCCCTCGCGCCCAAGGCCGCTGTGTTTCGTGCCGCCGAACGGAGCGGCAGGGTCAGAGACGAGGCCGCGGTTCAGCCCCACCATACCCACATCGAGCTGTTCGCTGACGCGCAAACCGCGCTGCAAGTCGCGTGTGTAGAGATAAGCGACGAGGCCGTAGACCGTGTCGTTGGCGTACTGGACAGCGTCGGCTTCGTCCCGGAAGGTTCGGATCGGGGCCACAGGCCCGAAGATCTCCTCATTCCAGATGCGCGCACCGAGCGGCACATCAGTAAGAACAGTCGCGGGGTAAAAATATCCGACGCCTTCTGGGATTTGACCGCCGCTCAACACCGAAGCGCCTCGCGCCACCGCGTCCTCGACGAGATCAGATATCCTGCGGCGAGCAGCCTCGTTGACGAGCGGTCCCAGGGCAACGCCCTCATCAAGCCCGTTGCCCATCCTCAAGCCTCGCATCCGTTCAGCGAGCGCGGTTGCGAATGCATCGTGTACGGACTCGTGCCGGAGGGTGATCAGGAAACGAGAAGCTCGGAGGAGCCGGTCGAGTTCGTGGATCGCAATGACTTACAACTGGCGCAGGAACGCCACCAACTGGGTTTTCTCCTCACTGGTCAACCGCGTCTCCAGGATCAAGTTGAAGAACTCCACCGTGTCTTCCAGTGTCAGCAGGCGGCCGTCGTGGAAGTACGGCGGCGATTCCTTGATGCCGCGCAGCGTGAAGGTCTTGATCGGCCCCTGTGCGGTGGCCACCAGGCCGTTGATCGTCTGCGTCTTGTAGAATCGTTCGACCTGCAGGTCGTGCATCGTATTGTCGGTGTAGTAAGGGGCCGGGTGGCAGGTGGCGCATTGTGCCTTGCCGAAGAACAACTGTTGACCGCGCATCTCGGTCGAATCCGCGGCGAACTTCCTCGTGTCAAGCTTGCCGTCAAGACCCAATGGCGCGGGTGGGAACGCGAGCAATTCCTGAACTTCCGCCATGAAATGGACCTGGCTGCCCCGCTCGAGCGGATTGACTCCCTTGGCCGCCGCCGACACCTGGTCGCCGTCGAAATACGCCGCCCGCTGCTCGAACTCCGTGAAATCCTCGACCGATTTCAGAGCCCGCTGCGAGCCGAACAACCGCTGGATGTTGACGCCGCGCAGGCTCGTCGTCTCGATGCGCCGGCGGTGCGATTGCGGCCTGATGTCGCCAACGAGATGGGCCGCCCCGGACGTGTGGCCGTTGACGTGGCAGTCGAAGCAAGACACACCGCGCATGCCGTCGGGCTTGTCCGTTTTCCGGTCGGCCGAGGCGTTGAATTGCTGCTGAGGGAACTGCGTGACCAGCAGGCGCAGACCCTCCAGGTCCTTGGCGTTGAGGATGCCAGCGAAGAGTTCCTGGAAGTTGTCTTCCGTCACGACCTTCCCCTGGGAGACATCACCCAGATCCATCCGCGTGGTCAGGTAGATGGCCGGCGGAAACTCGGGGAGGAAGTGCTCAGGCAAGTCGAAATCGACGTCGAAGCGTTCCAGGCGGCCGAACTGCTTGATCTCCATCAGTGGGAAGACCATCCCCCCGACCTCGTGCTTGGGGTGGGGAAGAGGAAGAAACCCCTTGGGGAACAGTCGCTTCTCACGGATCTCGTCACTGGCCATCGCGGTCAGTTGCTCCCAGGTCAATCCCTCCGGCAACTTCGCGGTAGGGCCAACCTGGATGGGCTTGCCGCGAGACATCGTCACCTTCCCGTCAGGCCGTGGGGTGAGGTCGTAACGCTCCTCCAAAAGCTTCTTCTGGCGGGCCATGACCGATTCCTTGTCGGCCTTGTCCTTTGCCATCACGGCCTGGAAACTCTCCCTCCCGAGCAGGGCGGGTGCGATCTGGTCGTAGCTGGAAGGCGTGTTTTCCTTGGGCTTGTCCCCGTCTGCCTGGGCCTGCGACTGGGGCCGCCCCAGTGAAGGGGCGATCATCAACACCAGGAAAGCCAATACGGAAATCCCAGCCAGCCGACGACCGATTCGTGTTCTGTGGATACCTTGCATGGGATGCTCCTTTAATGGGTGCGATGACTGTAACGACTGACAGCGAATCTTTCGTTCCCTTCCCCGCCAAGTTCCTGAAGGCGGCAGGTTGGCAACCGATCTGGCCGGATCGACACCAACTCCACCAATCTTAAGCGTCGCGAGTGAATTCGACAACTTCCCGGTGCGGGCTGGCCTCCGAGATGTACAGGGGAAGCTCACTTGCTCCCGTGTAACGCGACTCAGAGCCCCGAACCCGACGCGCCGGCAATGCCAGTGACCGGAGGATCGCCCCCCTGGACCAGAAGCTCCAGTTGGTCGCGCGGAGGCAATCTGGACCACCCGGAGAGAGAAACTGGCGGCGGCCGACGCCAGCCGCCGAGCGACCAAGGCGGAGGGAGCTGCGTGGCCAGAGCTCAGCGGGGTATAATCGGAAGACTTGGGCGGAGGACAGGGCAACGCGGGGACGCGCCCCGAGCGCCGGCCCAGGGGCGAAGACCGGGGAGGGCGGCACGATGCCGCCCCACGGCCTACCGGGGTTGGCCCAAAAGCGATAAATCCATTCACAGTTCTTGTTCCCAGTGGCTAGCTTAAAGAGCGAGGCGGTTTGTCCCGTTCACGCTGAACCAACACACCGCCGCCACTCGCCTCAAGTTGGGAAACCTGTTTAGTATAGCGAATATAATAAAATGTTCTGATATCGATTTTCTACTGACTTTTGATTCAATCCGCGTCGAAAACCGCCGCGACAGCGACTGAAAAACCCGGCAACAACATTGATGCCGCCGATTCCCCACGCCGGTGGATGCCAGCTTCTTCATAAGCATCCCCGCGGAGGCGGAGGACGGTGATGGTTTCGGTTTGCGGGTTGACGATCCAGTATTCTGGGACGCGGCCCTCGGCATAGTCGCCCCGCTTGTCAACCAGATCCCGTTCCGGTTTCTCTTCGCTAACAACTTCCAGAGCGAGGTCGGCGCCGAGCCAGAAACGGTTTTGCCGGCGCGAATCGGCGGCTGAAAGCAGCAGAAGAAGATCGGGCTCACGGAACTTGCCGGGCCGAATTCGCAGACGCAACGGGGCGAAATGGACCTTGCCACCGCGGGGCTGCACGACGCGGAAAAAAGCAAGAAACAAGAACTGCAGCACGCTCTGGTGCTTGTCGGTAGGCATGGGTAGGACTTCCAAAGAGCCGTCGGTGAACTCGACCAGCCGATTCCGATGGTCGGTCAGAACGAGGTATTCTTCCTCGCTCCATTCCCCTTGGGGCGGAAGGATTTGCTCAAGCAGGTCCTTCCATTCTTGGGCAGACGGAAGTTCGGTTGTGGGCTGGGTTGCGCTGGCCATGGCCTCCCCTTTGAAAAAGGGCATTCACTTCCCCAATGCAATAGAGCCGGCACTGTGACTCTTTATCTTTGGCACGTGTTCGGGTGCGAGCCTCCCCTCATGGTACGGCGACTCACCCTGACTCACGCAATAGCAGTGGCGGGCGGCGTGCCCACACTTGGGAGGGTGCCCTGATGAGTTGGCGCGGGAGCCGACCTCAGCGAATCGACACCCTAAACCAGTGGCGGGCTCGGTGAGATCGCGAGCAAAGCTGGGGATCTAGGACTCGAACCTAAGAATACCGCGGAATGTTCGGGCATCGGGTTCGGTCCGCTGCTGAGGGCCGAACGAAAAAGCTCACCTGCCGCGGCGCCCAGTGAGACGTTGAACCCCGAAAACGCTCGATGCCGCCGCGGTCAGGTGCAGTGACTGGTTCTGCGGCGGCCACCTGTTCCTTACGCAGCCTCCACGGCAGCGTAGACCTTGCCCTTCTTCGTCAACCAGGCCACGTCTCCCCGCTCGGCGTGCTCCTTGATCTCTCGTAGGAGCTGAACCGTTTCCGATTCGTAGCACGGCTCACTCGGGTCATCGACCGGGACGACCATCTCGACTTCTACCGCAACCACATACTTCTCGGTCTGAATCAGGCGTGTCCGCCTGAACCGCTGTCCGGGAATGCGCATGGCTAACCTCTGTCGAAGAAGTGGACGGTTACCAACTTGGCTACACCACTCTGACGCAGTTGAGACCAAACGGCCTTGAACTCGATGCCGTCCGGCAAGGATTCGCGCACCTCTACGGCCGGGTTAGGCGTCGTATCTGGGCGCTCGGCGATTAGTTCGCCGTTCTCCAGTCCAGCGACCACCTGCCACTCCATGATACCACGCTCTTCCAGCCGCTCGGAAGCGTGCTCGCCGACGACATACTTTTCTTCGGCGACCAGTTGCCGAATCGTGTCGAACAGCTGTCCCATCGGCATCCTCCTATGGGTCGTCCGTCGGGATAGGGTTGTACGACCAGAGGCCTTCGATTTGGGACCGCTCGAACGCCCGCGCCCAATCGGATTCGCCAACGGTGATGCGTTGGCTGAACCACGATACCATGTTGCTCGCCAGCCATTCCAGCGACTGCTGTTCCTGCTGTTGCTCGCGTGCCGCTTCGACTGGCCTGTCGGAACTCGACATTGATCACCGGCAGAGATTCACCGGGATAACCGGCGTCGTAGGGAAAGGTAGCGCGGCGGATGCGGCACGGTTCTTCTTCCCTCCCAACGCAGATGAAAAAAGGATGCAGCCCCGTTGCCTCGGCCGCGTGAAACACGGTCACGGGACTGGTGCCCGACGCGATCTCCTTGCCGTCGGCAAAGCCGATCCACTGGCCTCGGTGTCGGTCGAGGAGTTGGTCACGGGCAGCCCAGTAGGCCGCCTCGTTCTTGCGCCGGTCCGGGTGGATTTGCCGGGCGATCTCGGGGGGCAACTGGTCGGCAATGCTTTTCACCGAACACCTCGCGTCAATTCGGACGGTCCTCACCTGCATTCTACCAGCGATCGAGCAGTTCGGTGCGATCACGTCAACTCTGCAAACGACCGCTTGCCCGAACGGGACAGGCCGTGGCGGCGGGAACCGGCCACAGCACCCTCAACGGCGCGAAACGGGGCGGGCATTGCTGATCTGCCAGGACGACGACAACGTCCCCACCGAGCTGTGGAACAAATGCGCACAAGGTATCCTTGCTTCAAGACGCCTGCTCGTTCTCGTCGTTCTCGGGGTCAGACCGTCGTTCTCGGGGTCAGACCGAGTTCCGCAGCCCATAATGCCGTTGGACTTGCCGGTGAAAGTCCGGTCGTGGGAATTGACTGTTTACCCACGTAGTTATATTCGACGCTGGCTCGGGGCGACCCGGACAGCG
>JBAUOX010000836.1:0-5364 GCA_049579985.1 Isosphaeraceae bacterium
GGCCATGGATACCTAGCTCGGCGAGCGGCATCGACGGCGGCCCCCGACGATTCTCACCGAGGTAGTGCTCAACGAACAATCTCTGCCGGTAGCTTGGTGGTCGCATGATGGGAGAGAATAGTGGCCAGTGGCCAGTGAAATCGAAGAGGCGTAAAACGGCGGTGATAGACCTTGGACGCTCGAGGGACCGAAAAGAATCGCGCAGGGCCCTTGCTGTTGCACAGGAATTGGATGATCATGAGTCTATCGCGGAGGTGTGCATGATGAGGTCTCCTCCGGATCTCGACCAGTACGCGTTGCCGCTGCTTGACCGACGCGGGTAGCTCGCGGGAGGACCAACCCGGATGACGACGCGGTGGCGGCTGAAGCCGTTTGACTTTCAATCCGCCTCTCACTTCTTACTCGCCAATCGCCGTCTTGGTAACAGTTCCTTCTCGTTGAATTCCGGTGGCGCGTGACTTCGACCATTGATTCCTTTGAGTCCGGATCGCCGCAACGTTGAATCAAGAATCCTTTGCAATTCGTTCCGCACTGGTGCCCTTTTGCTCGATACCCGCAGGTTCTGGATTTGTTGGGTCACATCCCCGATGGAGTAGGTACCTTCGACTCCCTCAAGGAGGAGGTTAACATACTGGCGAAAGCAGTGCTCTGCTTCCTGCTTCTTGCCCAGGTGTTTGAAACACACGCCTAACCGGTAAACGCAGTCCGTCTTCAGTCCGTCTGTCCATTCCTTGCTCTCCCAGCAAGGGTCATCATCCGGTGACTTATTACTTTGGAGCAGCCAGGTGTAGATCTGCATTGCCTCAGTGTGTTTTCCAAGCGCGTCCAGTGTGCCAGCCTGGTTCCAAAGCGTGAGCGGGCAGTTGTCAACGATGTCTCGCGATGCGAGAAAGAGCTTAAGCGCATCTTCGTACTTATGTTGCTCGTAGAACGTGACTCCCAGTTGCGTAAGCACCCAATGGTCTCGAGGACTTTGTTCCCGCGCGACCTCCAGCATGTTTCGAGCCTGCTCCCACTTGCACTGACGGAAGAGGCTGTTGATCTTCAAGGACAACCTTCTCGCAGCCATTAAACGGTCCTCACTTTCCTTCCTTTGGGCGGGGCCTCCTTCGCTGCTGTCTCTCTCGTGACTTATCCCCCTTTTCACGGCCGGCATCTCGTTGCTTTCTTGACTGACCTTCCTCGTGCGTTTCGCGGGAGGACGGTCTGGCATTCTTATGGTGCTCCTTGCTCATTGTATGCCCGCTCGGTCAAAGCAGGGAATCGATAAGTTCCCTTAGACCTTGGACGCTCGAGGGACCGAAAAGAATCGCGCAGGGCACTTGCTGTTCCACGGGAATTGGATGATCATGAGTCTATCGCGGAGGTGTGCATGATGAGGTTCCGGATCTCGACGAGTACGCGTTCCTACTGCCGGACCGACGCGGGTAGCTTGCGGGAGAACCAACCCGGATGACGACGCGGTGGCGGCTGAAGCCGTTTGATTCTGACCGGATCGCGTCGCTCTCACGGGCCGCCGGGATCTCTCCGCTGACTGCCCAGTTGTTGATCAACCGAGGGATCGATGAGCCGGATCTCGCCGTGGCCTTCCTCGCGGCCAAGCTCAGCCAGTTGAATGATCCCGAGTCGCTGCCGGGGGTCGTCGAGGCGGCCGAACGCATCGTCCGGGCCATCCGCGAAGACCGGCCCATCATCATCTACGGCGATTATGACGTGGACGGTGTCTGCGGCACCAGCGTCTTGTGGGCCTGCCTGCACCTGGCCGGCGCACGCCAGGTGATTTATTACATTCCGCACCGGGTCGAGGAAGGCTATGGGGTCAATGCGGAGGCCCTGCGGCGGCTGGCGGAGGAGCATTCGAAGCCGCTGGTTGTCACCGTCGACTGCGGCATCTCGGCGGTGGCCGAGGCACGGCTGGCGCGCGAGCTTGGCCTCGAGCTGATCGTGACCGATCACCACACGATTGGTGCGGAGCTGCCCGCGGCCGACGTGCTGGTCCATCCCCGGTTGCCCGGCAGCACGTATCCCTGCGGCGACCTTTGCGGCGCAGGGGTGGCATTCAAACTTGCCTGGCAGATCTGTAAGAGCTTCGGCGACGGCAAGAGGGCCTCGCCCCATCTTCGCGATTATCTCGTTCGCGCGCTCGGGCTGGTCGCGCTGGCGACGGTTGCCGACGTGGTTCCGCTGCAAGGAGAGAACCGGATTCTGGTCCGCCACGGTCTGGCGGGCATCGCCGCCGAGCCCACCGTGGGGCTGCGCGCGCTCATGAAGGTCGCGGGCTGTCTTGACAAGTCGCGGCTGACGACGGGCATGGTCGGCTTCGGCCTGGCGCCGCGGATCAATGCGGCCGGCCGGCTGGAACGGGCCATGAGGGCCGTGGAAATGTTGACGACCGAGGATCCCGAGCACGCCCGGGCAATCGCCGAGGAACTCGATCTCGTCAATAGCCGCCGCCAGGAGATCGAGCGCCAGATCGTTTCGGAAGCGCAGGAAATGATCTTGGCCGAGGGAGGTCTGAAGGAACGGCGGGCGATCGTCCTGGGCCGCAAGGGCTGGCACCCCGGCGTGATCGGCATCGTCGCCAGCCGGCTGGTCGATTATTACCAGCGCCCTACCGTGATCGTGGCCTTCGGCGATGAGTTTGCCCAGGGCTCGGCGCGGTCGGTTACCGGCTTCAACCTTTACGAGGCGATCCGCGATTGCTCCGAGGGCCTGATCGGTTTCGGCGGGCACGCCGCGGCGGCGGGGTTGAAGCTGACCGAGAGCCATTTTCCGACCTTCGCCCAGCGGTTCGAGGAGCGGTGCCGGACCGCCTTGACGGCCGAGCACCTCCAGAAGGTGCTGGTCATCGACGCCGAGGTGCCCCTCGGCGTGCTGTCCGCACCCGTGGTCAACGAGATCCAGCAGCTCGAGCCTCACGGCATGGGCAATCCCCGCCCGCTTTTGCTAGCCAGCCAGGTCCGGATCATGGGCGAACCGCGAATCGTCGGCGAGCTCAAGAACCACCTCCAGCTCCGCATGGTTCAAGGCAATTCTCAGATCAAGGCCATCGGCTGGAATATGGCCGAGAAGGCCCGGGAGCTCACCGCGAACACCTCCTGCTCGATCGTGTTCCACCCCAGCATTAACGAATGGAACGGCCGCCGCGACGTGCAGCTCGAGCTCAAAGACCTGGTTGTCGATGCCGACCAAGCGGCATCCTTGGCGACGACCCTCAGTTCGTAGTTTGTAGGGTGCGTCGAGTACTCGACGCACCCTACCGGTAGATCAGTTCACCTGCTGCAATTGGCCGGTCTCGGTGCTGTCATAGCCAGGTAGTTCGCCGAGCGCTTTGCGGTAGAGGGGCGAGCGGACGATTTCCTGGAGCGCCTGGATTCTCTGGTCGCCGGCAAGGCGGGTGGGGAAGCAGAGATCGTAGGCCTCTTCACGAACGCCGAAAAAGTCCAGCCCGGCCTCCTCGCTGACCAGGCGGAGGCAGACGCCGGCATCGGCCCAACCGCTGCGAACGGCCTCGGCGACGCCGCGGTGGTTGGAGGCCAGGCATCGGGGGGCTGTTCGCTGGCTGCCCAGCAGCTCGTCAAGGCATTGACGTGCTCCGGACCCGTCTTCGCGGCCGATCCACCGCAGGTCTGAATGCATAGCGGCCCGGATCGAGCGGACTCCACGCTCGGGGGCCAGGGCGATACCTTCCTCCCAGCGGGCGATGCGGAGCAGGCTGTAACCCGCTCCGAGCTTGCTGCGGACGACCATGCCATTCCCCCCCGGCTCGTCGGCCCGGCTGAGGTGAACGCCGGCTGCGTGCACCAGTCCCTGCCCCAGCAACTCGAGAGCCGTCCGGCTGGGCCGTTGCAACGCCAGCAGGCGGAAACCGGCCGTGCCGGCCAACGCGGCGGCCAGCAGCCCGACCGCCGGGTCGCAACAGGCCATCACCAGGGTGCGCCTCGGGTCGCTGGCGGCTTGGCCCCACGGTGCTCCAGGGTGAATGACCCCGTCGTGGGGAATCATTCCCAGCGCTGTCGGCTCGGCCGGATAAAGCCGCTCCACACCCTCAACCTCGGCGGCCCAGTACCGGCAGGATTCTCGCCCCGAGGGCCAGGCCCACACGGGATCATTCGGAGCCTGGCGGCGAAGCTGGAACAGATCCTCGACCCGGCACTCCAGTGCTTCGGCCAACGCCAGGGCGGCAGCGGCCGAGGGCACCAGACGGTCGGTCTCGATCGCGCTGATTCCGGCTCGCGACAATCCGGCCCGCCGCGCCAACTCCTCCTGCGACCAGCCGCGGCGAGCACGGTGCTCGCGGAGATGGTTCTCGATCGAGGGTATCTGCGCCATGATCCTATCCGTTTCTGCCCGGATTGTACCGCCAGTTGACATCGGTTATAACATTGGGACGGCACGATTGTGTCAAGAGAAGCCAGTATTCTAGCAGAACGACGCGAGATCTTCCCACTGAATTGGGTGAGCACCATGAAAACTTCACAGAACCGCCGAGCGTTCACCTTGATCGAGCTCCTGGTCGTCATCGCGATCATTTCCGTCCTGATCGCCCTGCTTTTGCCCGCGGTCCAGGCTGCCCGCGAGGCCGCGCGTCGCGCCCAGTGCGTCAACAACCTCAAGCAGATCGGACTGGCCCTGCACAACTACATCTCGGCCACCAACGTCCTGCCGCCGGGACGTATCAATTCTCACATCGCGGGATTCGGCAACTGCTGGGGCACGTATGCCCAACTGCTGCCACAGCTTGAGCAGCAAGTGATCTTCAACTCCTTCAACTTCAACCTGCCGCCGGACGTCGATGACGATCCGTCGGTTACCACAGCCGTGGCGAATAGCACGGG
Source organism: Isosphaeraceae bacterium (assembly GCA_049579985.1). Taxonomy (GTDB): domain Bacteria; phylum Planctomycetota; class Planctomycetia; order Isosphaerales; family Isosphaeraceae; genus Aquisphaera. Next base: position 4,839 of record JBAUOX010000836.1, read on the forward strand.
CTACATGACGTTCATCAACACGCTTCTCTGTCCTTCGGACTCGTCGCCGGTGCTCGTCACGGTCGCTGGAACGCTCAACGCGACTCATAACTACAACGTCAATACCGGCTCGGGCTATCCGGTTGTTCAATATCCCGTGGCGCCGCTCACGGGCTACCCTAACGGACCCTTCTTCGAGAATTCACGCAGCAGCCCCTCGAGCTTCGTCGATGGCATGTCGAACACGGTCGCCGTGAGCGAGACGGTGCGGTCGATTCCCGGCTCGACGTACGCCAGCAATCCGCTGGGCGTTTTCCTCGTCACCGGAGACAACGCGACCACCGGTCCGCCACTCAATTCGGACGCCGACTATGTCTCGCTGTGCCTGAGCTTGCCGTCGACGACCACGCAATTTCAGGACACCCGCGGAGTGCGGTGGCATTACGGGGCGCCGGGACACAGCATGTACAACCACCGGCGGGGGCCCAATGATCCACTCCCCGATTGCCGGGGCGGCTTGCCGCACAGCAACCGCTCCGACCCCCTC
>JBAUOX010000837.1:0-10249 GCA_049579985.1 Isosphaeraceae bacterium
AGGGCGATATTCTGATAGTGGAAGTCCTCTTTCCTCCAGTCACGCGGCGCGCCCGTAACAAAAACAAAAGCGAGATGAACCGTTGTCTGCCAATTTGGCTGTCAAGGCCAACTTCGCATCAGCCTAGTGTGAGACGGTCGTGGCCTACTTCCAGGGGCAGCGCGGGTTCGATGCCGTCAAATCGTTGCGCGACGTCAGCCTCGAGGAGCTGACGGAACACTGGGACAGGCTCGATCCCATCGGCCGCAAGCGCGCCCGGCACGTGCTCGCCGAGAACGAGCGGGTTCGCAAGGGTGCTGTTGCCCTGCGAGCCGGCGACCTGGTGAAATTTGGCCGGCTCGTTTCGGCCTCCCACGCCTCCAGCCGCGACGCCTTCGAGAACAGCTCCGAGGCCCTCGACACACTTGTCGAGGCTGCCGAGGCAAGTCCAGGGTTCCTGGGAGGCAAGCTCTCTGGCGCGGGCTGGGCCGGATGCACGGTCAACCTGGTGCGTGTCGATCAGGCCGCGGCCTTCGCGGAGCGCGTTCGCACCGCTGCCGCCCGCAAGCCTGGCACCACTCCGGAAATCCACATCTGCCACGCCGCGGAAGGGGCCCTGGGTCGGGAAATCGTATAAGATGCCAGGAGAGTTTTGGAATCGACTCGTCTCTGGCCGGGTGCATGGTCACCTTCGATTCGTGTCAACGACCGTCGCCTAAAGGTGGCGGCTTGTGTAAGGGCTATCACGACGCAAGCGTTAGACTAGGGGGCTTTGATGTCTCGACACCAGAGCAGACGCGAAGCGGGCTACCGAAAGCACGTCTCGGATGCTTCTCCAGTCCGGACCGCTGCTGGCCGCGCCCAAGCCGACGATCCTTCGGGATCTAAGCCTGCCTCGCAACCCCGAGGAGAGAATACGGGCCCGCCCCTTCGGGGGCCCGGCCCGGCCGCATGTCGGCATCTTCCGGTCATTTGTCCGGCCTCGTCGGGAGACGCGCCGGTTTTCTTTTTCGTTTTCTCTTGCCAAGGGAGGACCGGCGATTCCCCCGTCGCCTGAATGCGACGGTCCCCTCGCTTGGAATTTATGGGTGATTCACAAGCCTGAAGCGCCAGCGAAGGGCTTTTCAAATACTGGAATAACCTTCGCTTGCGCTTCAGGCTTGTTGGCCGCCCGGCCTGGCTCGGGCTGAGCGCATTGTAAACCTGGGAGTCATGGATCATGCTCTGGTCGCGCGTTATGGCCGATCTGATTGTCGTCTTTCACGCGTGCTACGTGGGGTTCGTGGTGCTGGGGCTGGCGGCGATTCTCATCGGCGCTGTCTGCGGCTGGACGTGGGTGCGGAATATCTACTTCCGCGTAGTTCATCTTGCGATGATCGCGATCGTTGTGGGCGAGTCGCTGGCGGGCGTTCCCTGCCCCTTGACGGTCTGGGAGAATCAACTCCGGGTGCGGGCCGGAGAGGCCACTTACCCGGGAGACTTCCTCGGCTACTGGGTGCACCGGTTGATCTTCTACCAGGCCGAGCCCTGGGTCTTCACTCTGAGCTACGCGATCTTCGGGCTGGCGGTCGTGGCCGCGCTGGTGCTGGTGCCGCCGCGACTGCACGCAGCCAGAGCACACAATCTGGACGGACGTCCCCCACAGCCTGCACGCTGATGCTGCGAGGCGGGCGATGAAGTTCTACACGATCGGCTATGGCGGCAGGGTACCCGAGGAGTTCGTCGGCTTGCTCGCGCTTCATGGTATCCGGGCAATTGCCGACGTCCGGATCCGCCCGGATCGAGCCAGCATGGGGGCATATACTCGGGCAAGGACGCACGACAAAGGCATCGAGCGACTGCTGGCCGGTCAGGGAATCTCCTATCACCCGATTCTCGAGCTGGGCAACGTCTTCTTCGATCTCGAGGACTGGCGTGCCCCATACCGAGAGCTGCTCCGGCGGTCCGGCGGCCTGCTCGTCGCCCGCCTGCTGGAGATCCCCGCGCCTTTCTGTCTGCTCTGTGCCGAGAAACGCGCGGCCGAGTGCCACCGGCAGATGATCGCGGAGCATCTCGTCGCTTCACGAGGGTGGGACGTCAACCACATCGAGTAGCTGGCGAGGGACCCCGGCGAACATTCAACGTTCCCGCAGGCTCACGCCCGGCCGATCCGTAGCGCGATCACCTGCCTGACCCAGCGAGAATGCCGTTTTTCACCGGGAACGACGATCTGAAGCGGGCCGTCTCGGGACGAGAGTGCCTGCCCGTCGCGGCGGTCAGCCAGGAGGATCACTCTGTCGGTGAAGGCCGGATCGAGCTCGGGCAGGGCGAAGACCGCGCGATAGCCGTCGGCCGCCTCGACCACCAGGTAGAGTGCGACGGCCTTGCCTCTCAGATCCTTGCCGGTCGGAAGTCCCGCTTTCTTGAGGACATCGAAGAGCGCGATGCCTTCGAACCGCGACTCCTTTTCGTCGTGTGCCCTGGCCATGACGGTCTGGCGGGGAAGCTGGTTCAGCTCTGCCGCGGTCAGCCGGAGCGGCGTGGACACTTCTCCTTCCACCTTCACGACCACCGGCCCAGCCGGAGCTTCCACGGTGCGGGGCGTCGCGGGGGCTTGAGCCCACGATTCAGGGCTGTCCCAGGTCAGTCCCCCGACGACTCCCACGGCGATGGCAGCCAGTGCACGACGGAAACGTCTCAAGGTCGCTTCTTCCTTCATCGCAGGCTCCCGTTCGATTCTCCACTACAACCCGCGCAGGACTTCATCAGTCCGCGGAGCGTCGCGAAGGCGTGTGGCGGATGATGACCCCCTCCTCGAGATAAACCACGGTCCGCGCGATGCCGGCGGCGTGGTCGGCGATCCGTTCGAGGTTGCGCGCAGTATTCATCAGCTTGAGCCAGGCGTTAAGCTGTTCGGGGTACTGGCCCAGACCGGCCTTGAACTGCTTGCGCAGCGCACGGTACTGCACATCGATGGCGTTGTCGCCGGCAATGACGGCCCGGGCCGCGGCGACGTCTCGGCTGGCCAAGGCCCGGTAACTTGCACGCACCTGTGCGAGCACATCGCGAGCCAGTTGCTTCAGCGCCTCGGGCATGGCCATGCCGCCGGGGTTGCGCGCCAGTTTTCGAGCCCGCCGCGCGACGCGGAGAGCCAGGTCGGCGATTCGCTCCCAGTCGCGGTTGAGCTTGAGCACCGTGGCCATCCGCCTCAGGTCCCAGGCGACCGGCTCGTAAAGCGCCAGGATTCGCAGGCACTGCTGTTCAATAAACACCTCGCGGCGATCGGAATCTTCTTCCTCGTTTTCCACCTCGCTGATCAAATCAAACCGTCCGTCGCAGATCGCCTGGACGCTCTTCTCGAGCGAATTGACGACCGAGGCGGCCAGGGCGAGGAAGTCGGCCCAGAGCACATCCTGTTCCCGCAGCGAATGGCGGCCGGACACTGCCTGGCCTGGACCGGGGCTCGCGGCGGGGCTCTCCTCGTCGGGACGGCTGGGTGTCATGATGCGTCTCCTTACCTCAGGGCGGTCTCGCGGGTGCGCAGGGTCGGAACCTGCGGGAGTTGAGCCCGATCTTTCAATTCTTCTCGCCGTGCACCTCGGATTCAAGGCCGCGACCCGATGACCGAGCCGCGCGGGACGGTGATCGTGACGGTTTTGCCCGATGCAAAAAACAAACCCCGGCACCCGAGGCGCGATGGCACAATGAGTCCCAAATCCGCTTGACATGACGTAAGATATCTGTAGAGAGAAACTGATTTGACTCTCCGTCACGTGGACCGAGACGGCGCCACGGGAGTTATGTCGAAGCAGGAGGACTTGCACTGCCGACGAAGACCAACAGGAAGTGTGTCAGTGGATCAGGGAAGCCTCTAGCCCGGGGATTGAAAATCCGTCCGAGCCATCGCCGCCAACGGGCGACCATTCAGCTTCACTCCAACCCAGATCGGGGCCGGGGACGCGGCAGAGCCGTACGTCCAGACCGGTCAGGCCCAGCTTGACCGGGATCACGACGGTCTCCGCATTCTCCATATCGGCCACGACCTGACTGGTTTGCCTGCTCGCCCGCCAGACGGTCAGACTCTGCTGTTACCCACGCGAGGTGGCTGTGGCCGCCTCGATCGAACGTGAGCCAACCAGGCGGTGCCCGATGAAGAGCACGCTGGCTTCCTCCGTTTCGAAGCCAAGCAACCGTCCCAGTCGGAGCACGCTCCGGAGCGGGCGAGTTGCCCGCTCTCCCTTCGTTTCGAATCAGAGAGGAGGAGACATGAACCAGAACACGCATATTCGGATGTGGACTATTTTTGGTACCAGCGAGGGCAACGAGGAGGTCTGCGATCGCCACATCGCCGTCCAGGACATCCCCGCCGAGCTGATGTGGCAGGCCAACCGCCGCCACTTGAACGGCAGCATCAAGGTCGTCAAGCTGACCTTCAATCCCGAAGTGGAGCAACCGCCGGAGACGACGGAGAACCCGAATTCTTCCCCATCTACGGCGTGCCCGACCTCAGCAGATTCTACGACGAACTGTAAGCGGGTCTCGTTGCCGCCAAGAAACCCGCCCGCACCGGGCGGGTTTCTTGCGCGCACCAGGTAGGATTGCTTCCCTTGCAAGGTTGGCTCGGCCAGTCGCTGTCCCGATCACGCAACGATCAGGCCGATTCCCTGGTCAGGAAACCTCGTCGACCGTCTCGGCCCGGTGTTCGGCGGCGTAGGCGTCGTCCTCGGGAAGGTAGCCGAGGATCTCGGCGGCGTCGGTGAGGTCCCAGCGGGTACCACGGTTGCGGGAGACGCCGTTGACCACCAGAAACGAGCGGTCCTCGATCTCGGCCTCGACGGCGGCATCGAAGAGCTGGACGAGGTCGTGGTTGGAAAGCCACATCTTCTTGCTCCAGTCGTCGGGCAGGGTCTCGGGACGGTTCCTTCCCTCCTGGACCCAGCCGATGCGCAAGGCAATGAAGGTCAGGTCGAAGGCAAGGGCCAGACTTTGTCCGAGCCGCTCGCCGACCAGCTTGAGCATGCCGTAGGCATTGCCCGGCCGGGGCGGAAGATGGACGCCGATCACATCGTCGTCCAGATGCTTGTAGTCACCCATGACATGGTTCGAGCTGGCGAAGACGATCCGGTCCACGCCCGCGAGCGCGGCGGCGTTGAACACGTTGGCCATCGCGTCGAGGTTGGGCTGGACCAGCTCGTTGAGAGAGCACAGCTCGTTGGAATTGGCCGCCAGATGTACGACCGTATCAACCCCGTGAAAATGGGTGATCCAGTCCTCGTCGAAGACGCTCAGGTCAGCCTGGAAAACGTCGTCGTCCTCACCGGGGTTGGAGTCGAGCAAGATCAGGTCGTAAACGTCTTCCCACGCGGCGCGAAGCTTGCGGCCGATGTTGCCGCAGGCCCCCGTGATCAGGACGATCCGCGGCTCGCTGTCCACGTCCAGATCGAGCGCCTCGTCCTCCTCCGTGTCCTCGTCATCGTCATAGTCATCAAAATCGTCGTCATCATCCGGGTTGATGATCGGCAGGTCGCTCTCGGGTTCGCGGTGGGCGTGGAGCTTGCCTGCTTCACCTTCCTCTTCGGCGGACCAGTCGGGACGCATGGGGTAAGTCCTTTCGGCTCGAAGTGAGGTTGGTTGGGCGCGACCAGCTCGCGCAGCCTGGACATAGGTGACAGTCTACCATGTTTTCGCCCCGTCCACAGGCGTCTACCCCGACTCAAGGCAAAGTAGACCGGGAGGAGCGATGCCTCACGAGAGGACGGCCGCCTCCCGCTCACCCCAGCAGACGCTCCCGGTTCAACTCGGCCCACTGTCGCAGGGTCGTCGAGGGCCGCCCCGTGACGAACGGCACGTCGTCCCGCACCGTGCCGATGTAGCCCATGCGACCGTCGAGCACCTGCCTCGCGAACTCGACGGCCCCCGCGGCGTACCACGACTCGACCGGGACCGCACCCTGGGTGAACATCGCCTTGAAGTCGTTCGGCTCCCGGACCTCGCAGCGGACCTCCTTGCCCAGCACCTCCGAGAAGATCGAGGCGACCTCGGGGCCGCTGGCGACCTCCGTGCTCAGCCAGTAGTCCTTGCCGCCGTGCCTCGCCGGGCCATCCCGCAGCACCGCCGCCGCCACGGCGGCGATGTCCCTCACGGCGACCCAGCCGACCCGGCGATCGCCCCAGAAGACAGGGAAGGCCCCGTCCCGCACGGGCATCATGTTGGAGAGCAACTCCATGAACACGTTCGGGTGCAGGTGGGTCCAGGCCATCCCGCTGCCCTCGATGTAGCGCTCGACCAACTGGTGCCAGGCGAAGTGCGGGTCGGTGCAGTCCCAGTTCCCGAAGATCCCCTGGTGGACGACGTGCCGCACCCCGGCCTTGGCCGCCGCATCGACGATCGTCTTGCACTGCACGAGCATGGCGACCGTGTAGCCGGTCAGCAGGAACAGCCGGTCCACCCCGGCGAGGGTCTGGCCGAACGTGCGGGGGTCGTCCAGGTCCAGGAGCACGGCGTCCCGCCCTTCGGCTTTCAGCCGCTCGACCTGCTCGGGCCGGCGGGCGGCGAGGCGGACCTGGACGCCTCCTGGATCATGATCCAACTCCTCGACGATCAGCCGTCCGGTCTGCCCGGTCGCACCGAGCACGAGGATGGTCGGTTTCCGGTTGTCAATGCTCATCGGCGTGTTTTCCATCGCTTCCCTCGGGACAAGTCGAATGTCGAGAGATTCGGTACTGGGCCGTCGGCGTCGAGGGTCGGAACGAAGGCGGTGTAGCCATGAGGGTCGCCGCCGGTCCCCTTCGCCAGCAGGGGCGTCTCCACCCGGCCGGAGCCGACCGCATCCACCCGGATGCCCCGCTCGGCTACCTGAAGCCGAGCTCCTTGAGCCCCCGGCGAGAATGCCGCTTACCGTCCCGGACGCGCGACTGGTGGTCGATTCAGATGGCCCAGTTCTCGACCGTCAAGCCCGGCACCGCAGCCAGATCGGTGTCGGCCGTCACGACCGAGCAGTTGCCCAACGAGAATGTGATGGCCGCGATCATGATGTCGACCTGCTGCATGGGTCGGCCGATGCGCTTGAGCTCGGCCGCCAGGCGGCCGTACTCGAACGCCGCTTTATCGTCGAATGGCCAGACCTTCCAGGCCGGCAAGGTCGTCCGCAGCCTCTGCATGTTGCGATCGCGGGAGGTGCTCTGTTCGATGCCGTAGACGAGCTCAGCCAGGACCGGAATGCCAATCCCGACCCGGTTCCCCCGGGTCACCTCGTGCCGGGCACGCTCGTACACGCCCCGGCGGCGGTTGATGCAGTCGCCGGCGATCCCGGTGTCCAGGAGGAAGCGTCTCATTCCCAGATCCTCCGGAGCCGATCGGCGTGCTCATCGAAGTGCGCCTTCTCCCATTCCTTACGGGCTTGGCGGTCCGCCTCGATGGCCGCCCTCTCCGCATCGCTCATCTCGAGGGGCTCGATCTTGTCCATCGCCGCCAGGGTTCGGGCGATCTCGTCGGGGGTCATCGGCCCCTCTTCGTCCACGGAGGAGCGGCCCACCGGGAGGATTTCCACCTCGGTCCCGTCTGGCAGGTCGGTCGGCTCGGTCACAATCACCTGCCCGTTCCGGATAATTCCCCTGAGCGTGCTCATCTCTCGTCTCCTTCGGGTTCGCGCCTGTTCGGACAGCTCGGCTCACCATCGCCGGTCGTGACGACTGAGCGGCCGCCGTAGAGGCCTACGTGTCGTATTCGATGCGATGTTGCCGGATCGTTCCGAGCAACGGCCAATCATCACATTGTATCGTCTCCACAGACCCTCACTTAGGGAGGGGCTTCGCGGGCCGGGTAGACTTGGGCGCGTAATCCGGTGTCGGGCGCGTAATCCGGTGTCGGCGCGTAATCCGGTGTCGGCGCGTAATCCGGGCGCGTAATCCGGTGTCGGTTCATCTTTTCGTCCGAGAATGACGAACCGACACCGGATTTCGTCCGAGAATGATGCGGCGATGAGACTGGTCGAGGTAGCCGGTTCGTACGCCTTAACCGGGCTCTGACGGTTTGGTAGAATAGCGTCATAGCGTCGCGTTAGGCCCGCGGGCTCGAAATCTCCCGAGCTCACGACTCTCGACGAATCGAAAGTTGATATGAGATCGACCCTTGCTGACGCTCCGCTCGTGGTTTCTACCGACGGGACATCGGGGCCCTATATCACGGTCACGACCGACCAATTGAAGCCGGTCATCCAGGCTCTTCAAGCTCAAGGGATCGCCTTCGAGGTCGATGACAACGCGGTCATGCTCGATGGGAGACCGGCACTATCCGTTATCGATCTGGGACATGGCGCCGACGTCGAGCGAGTTCAAGAGATTCTGGACCGTCTGATCGCTGGCTGGCGTGGCACGAGCATCAACGCTGGTGCAGCCTCCAGCTCGCACAACGAACTCATCGTCAGGTTCGAGTCTTCCGACTCCACCGAGGTTCTCCGCCGCCTCGAATGCGCTCTTCCGCCAGACTGGATGCGACGGCCCGAACTCGAGGAGCGGATGCGAAAAATGCGGGCCATGAGTGCAGGCGCTTACTGTATTACCAAGAAGTTCGAGCCGGGTTTGGGAGAGGTGGCGGTATGGCTGCAAACTCGGGGGACAAAGGAGCTTTATGTTCCCTCAATCGTCGCGCTTAATGCCCGCAGGTCTCTCACCGTGGAGCAGCACAACCAGATTCTCGAAGACTTTGAGAAGTCGTTCATCGAGCCTTTGACGCACGGATTGAGGAGGCATGTTTTTAATTATCAAGCCCCGACTGAGCCGACGCTCGAGGATGTTTTGTCGACGGATTCGATGAGACGACTAAGGGCCTTTTCCGCGACGGCGAACAAGGCGATGCCCCATCCCCTCGATCTTCACCGATGGCACGTTTTCATCACGTGCACTCACCTTGAGAATTCCGTGGTCGATCCGACACTGCTATCCGACTGGCTGCAAGGGGAAGGCTGGCCGGAAGGTCAGCGGCTTAGGCTGGTCGAACAATTCGAGGTCGGACGGGCCGTTCTCTCCGTCTACGACGAGGAACGAGCCGACCGATGACGAGCATCGCCGATGCTGTAGCGGACCTGGCTGGAAATCAACGGCCAGTTCTAGCGCTAGACACCTGCGTGCCGTTGGACGTCATACGAGTTGGAATGCGCGCTCAGACCGACGTTATCGCCCAGAGTCGGAGACTATCTGAGATAGTCATCACCGATCCCAATCGTGTGCAACTCGTCGTGACCTCGCTCGTGGTTCTAGACCTAAAACAAGCGTGATGCGAGGATTGACATAGGGTTGACAGTGGCCCGCACCCTGTGAAACAAGCCACGAGACGAGCCGACGGAATTTGGAGAGGCGCTCACTCGAAAACGACAAGCGCCTCGCAAGTGCCTTCGTCAAAAGCCTTTAAATAGAGGAGTGACGTCCCAAGCAGCCTCGCATCACGCCTGGTTTAGGTCTAGAGTGGGGACAAAACAAGGATCAAGTCCGCCAGGAGATGACAACTTGGCTCGCGGAGACGGATAAGCGGCTTATTGATATTCATAAAACGTGGGATCGGGTTGGAATACCCAAACTGACACAGGCGCCCACGTATCTTGAGCCGCCATTGGTTGAAGCACTCACCTCGCTCGGGGAATCGCTAATTCAAAGCGCGATAGTCCTCGATGAGGACAACGATTGCGTGATGCGAGCCCTCGACAGAGTGAAGCAAAAGCGGCGACCGTCTCACAAGAAGGAGATCAAAGATTCCATCCACCTTGAGCATTATCAGGAACTGGCTCGTCAACTGAATGCGGCAGGCTTCGCTCAACCCGTGATCTTCGTCAGCACCAACGGAGCGGACTTCTGGACCAACACGAATACTCCGCAATATCCACATGTCGATTTGCGTGCAGACATGAAGGCAGTGAATTTGCTCTTTTACGGCAGGCTGGAATACGCACTTAAACATCTTCAAATCATCCCAGGAAACCCTCCGCGCCCGCTACCGTAACATCCGGTCTATGCCCGTCCATGATCAAGCGAGGGCCGGGATGCCTGCGAAGCCGCAGCAGCAACTGGAGCACTTTTCAAATTAGGGCCGAATCTTCCTCTTCTCTCCCCGCGCGACGGCCACTAACCCATCAAGATGGCCCACCAGGATATCGAGCAGGTGGGGTCCGAGCAGGTGGGGTCAGACCGAGTTTCAAGTTAACTTGAAACTCGGTCTGACCTTGCGCCAAGAAGCTCGGGAAAGGAGAATCATCTCAAAATGTAAAACCTTTCATCGAAACCCTGCGGGTAGCCAATCC
>JBAUOX010000838.1:0-8426 GCA_049579985.1 Isosphaeraceae bacterium
GGGGTTTCCCCCTCGGCTCGTGCCATCCCTTTCGGGGGCTTGTACGAAGCGCCTCACGGCGTGTTCGCATCGCCCGAAACACTGTTGCTCCCTTGCGGGAGTGCCCTTGGGCGTTTGAGCTTTGATCGTGGTTACTGTTTTACGGCGGGACCTTCCCCCGCCAACCGGCAACAGCGAGTTGTCAAAGAACGAGCCCAGTGTACCATGGGCCTGCGGGAGACGTCCAGGTTCCTTGCTATTTATCGACACGCGAAAGGACGGGCTAAAGCCCGAATTCCGGCGGGGGGAACCCCGCTTGCGGGGTCGCTCCACTGCCCTTGAAAGGGCGTGGGTTCCGCGGGCTAAAGCCTCGATATTGCTGAAAATGATGCCAGGCACACAGGCGCCAAGACACACAGAGATGATGTCAACCGCGGCGAGCGAGCCATCTTCGAGTCCTCTCCGAGCTGTCGTGATCGGGGGCTCGGGCCAGCTCGGCTGTTGGCTGCTCTGGACGCTGGCCCAGCGCGGCCACTCCGCATCTGGAACATATGCAAGCGTGCAGTTCCCCGGCCTGGTCCGGCTCGATGCCGGCGAGTTGCAGCCCGCGGCCGACTGGATCACGGAGCAGGCGGCCGACGTCGTCTTCTACCCGGCCGGTTTCACCTGGGTGGACGGGTGCGAGCGAGACAGGCCGCGGGCCTATGCGGCCAACCTCGAGCAGCCGCTCAACCTGGCCCGAGCGGCTGCCACAGTCGGAGCTCGATTCGTTTACTTTTCCACGGATTATGTGTTCGACGGCGCGACCGGCCCTTACACCGAAGAGTCCGCCACCAACCCGCTCTCAGTGTACGGACGGGCCAAGCGCGACGCGGAACTTGCGCTCGAGCGCGAGCTCGGCGCCCAACAGCTTACCATCCGCACCTCCTGGGTCTTCGGGCCCGAGCGGCAAGGCAAGAACTTTGCTTACCAACTGCTCCGGAACATGGCCGAGAAGAAGCCAATGGTCTGTCCGTCCGACCAGGTTTCCAATCCCAGCTACGGGCCGGACGTGGCCCGCGCCGCAGTCCTCCTGGCCGAAGAACGGGCCAGCGGCCTGATTCACGTGGTCGGTCCCGAAGTCATCGACCGCGTCCAGTTCGCACGGGCCATCGCCGGCGCGTTCGGGCACGACGACGGCTTGATCGTGGGCAAATCGACCGCCGAGCTAGGACAGGGGGCGCCCCGTCCCTTGAACGGCGGACTCAAGACGCCCCGCCTCGACGCCGCACACCCGGGAATCATGCGGCCTCTGGCGGCGGCTCTCGAGAATTTTCGCGCTACGCTCCTGGACCCGGAACTCGGCTCGTGGGTCCAGCCGGTGGCGGGATTCCCGGTGAACCAGTTGGCCGTCCTCGAGGGCGAAAAGTAGATCTTCGTGGTCGAAGATTGACCTGCGGCGCTGGTTTTTCCTGCTAGCCTTGACGCTTGCCAGGGCTTGCTCTACAACCACCTGCGGTCGGAAGAAAAGTTCGCAAATCCGCTCGCGACAGGTAAATACCTGTCTCCTCGGAATCAGAGCCAACTCCGCGCAATGAACTGATCCTGTGGCCACATGAGTGGTTTCCACCGGTTCGATCGCGCACGCTTTCGTCGGCTCCGTCCCACGGCCGAGCCACCCTTTATTGTGAACAAATGATTATCGGAGTTTGACCCCCCGTCATGTCCAGAACGAAACGAGTCATCATCATCGGTGCGGGACCCGGCGGCCTGGCCAGCGCGATGCTGCTGGCCGGGGCGGGTTACGATGTGACCGTGCTGGAGCGTCAGTCGCGGGTCGGCGGCCGGACCGCGACAATCGGCGCGAACGGCTTCCGTTTTGACCTGGGGCCGACCTTCTTCCTCTATCCCCGGGTCCTCGAATCGATCTTCGCGGCCGTGGGTCGAAATCTGCACGCCGAGGTGCCGATGGTTCGGCTCGATCCGCAGTATCACCTCGTCTTCGGCACCGGTGGCGATCTCAAGGCGACGCCCGACGTCGCCCGCATGGAACAAGCCATCGCAGCGCTCTCACCTGGCGATGCCAGCCAGCTTCAGAGGTTCATGGCCGATAATCGCATCAAGATGAACGAGTTCCGCAGGGTCCTCGAGTCACCCTTCCTGGGATGGCGCGATCTGCTCTCGCCACAGCTCCTGAAGGTCCTTCCCCTGCTCCGTCCCTGGCTCTCGCTCGACGGCGAGCTACGTCGGTATTTCGCGGACCCGCGGATCCGGCTGGCCATGACGTTCCAGTCGAAATACCTGGGAATGTCGCCCTTCAACTGCCCGAGCCTTTTCTCCATCCTTTCGTTTCTTGAATATGAGTATGGGGTCTTCCATCCGCTAGGCGGCTGCGGGGCGGTCTCCACGGTGATGGCGCGGGTCGCCGAGGACCTGGGTGCCACGATCGCTCTCGATGACGACGTCCAGGAGATTCTCTTCAAGGGCCGCCGCGCCGTGGGCGTGCGCTCGCGATCCGGCGTTCACCAGGCCGATGCGCTGGTGATCAACGCCGACTTTGCTCGTGCCATGACCCGGCTCGTGCCCGACCATCTCCGCCGCCGCTGGAGCGACCGGAACCTCGACCGCAAGAAGTTCTCCTGCTCGACCTTCATGCTCTACCTGGGAATCGAGGGTCGGTACGACGATCTGTCCCACCACACCATTTACCTCGCCAGCGACTACCTGGAGAACCTCCAGGACATCGAGTCGCGACACATCCTTTCCCGGGATCCGTCGTTCTACGTGCAAAATGCCTGCGTCACCGATCCGTCGCTGGCGCCCTCCGGCAAGAGCACGCTTTACGTCCTGCTGCCCGTGACGAACCAGCATCCCAACGTGGACTGGACCAGGGAAGCGCCAAGGTTCCGCAAGCGGGCGCTGGCACAGCTCGCCAAGGTGGGATTGAACGACGTGGAGTCGCGGATCGTGCACGAGCAAGTCATCACGCCGGCCGACTGGGATCAGGGCTATGAGATTCATCGTGGCGCGACTTTCAATCTGGCCCACAACCTTTCCCAGATGCTTCACCTGCGGCCGCGCAATCGATTCGAGGACCTGGAATCGGTCTACCTTGTGGGGGGTGGAACGCACCCCGGCAGCGGCTTGCCGGTGATCTACGAATCTGCCCGGATCACCTCGCGGCTGCTGGGCGAAGACCTGGGAATGCCCGTCCAGGTTGACGCGGCAAACGCATCCCACCGGGTAGACAGACCTCGGCTTCAAAAGACCTCCCGGGAGAAGCAATTGATCGAAGTCTCGTGACGACGAGCCAGGTGGTGTCGTGGAGGATGGATTCCATAAAGATTGTTAGCTTCCAGAGCAACCTGGAATCTGCCAAGATCGGCTTTGCTCCTCAACCGGGCGAGAGCAGGTTCTACCCGAGAGCAGGTGGTAGATGCGCTGACCGGACGATCTTGACGGTGCGGCCCTCGCACGGGAAGATAATAAATGCTTGATGGGCGAGAACTGCTACTTGCTGGAGGAGAGGCGATGTGGCGTGTGATTGTGCGCATTTCGTACTTCCATGACAGAGGGTCTGGGCTGCGCAACAATCATGTCGTGCCGTTTTTCAACGCTCTTGGTCTTCAGAACACCGCGACCGGCACTTTTGAGTCTCCTGCTGTGGATCAAGTTCAGGCAGCGACTCAATTGGCGCTAGTCCTGCAAGCCATTGCCAATCCTCAGCAGTTCAATGATGTTGACACTCAAGCCGCCCTTAAGCACCTCTGGGGGTATATCGATCGAGTAGATGGGTGACGGTAGTTCAGTACCAAAAATCAGAGGAGATCAACATGTCTAAATATTACATCAACAGTGAGAACACCGAAGATACGTTTGATTCCACTGACAATCTTCAGGACGCCATTCGCATTGCTAGGGAACTGGCGCAAGAAGGGCAAGCCGGCGACCCGGTTTGTATTGAACATAAGGGCAAGAATATCTGGCAATTTGTACTCATGCCCGATGGGAATGTAACAGAGGCACGATGGGAAAAACCAGGTCAGGTCGGATCGGTGTGATCGGCGGCGGTCTCGGTGGTCTGGCCGCGGCGTGCACGCTGTCGGCCCGAGGCTATGACGTTGTTCTCTTCGAGAAGAACCCGTGGCTCGGTGGCAAAACAGCCGTGCTCTCGGAAGGCGGGTTCCGCTTTGACATGGGACCAACCATCCTCCTCATGCCGTCGGTTCTCGAGCGCATCTTCGCGGAGGCGGGGCGGGACATGAAGGATGAGCTCGAGTTGCTTCCGCTCGACCCGCAATGGCGCTGCTTCTTCGTGGACGGCTCGATCCTTGACCTGCACGCGAACTCGGAGCGAATGACCGCCGCGCTCGATGCGTTGGCTCCAGGCGGAAAAGCCAGCCAGGGTTATCGTCGCTTTCTCGACCTGTCGGCGCGACTCGACGACATCTCGCAACGTTACTTCTTCTGGCGGTCGATCGGCTCCGTTGGCGACATGTTCGATCCGACGGCGGCGAGCTTGTCGACCCTTGGCGACGTCCTGCGGATGCGGCCTTGGAGCACGGTCGGGGCGACCATCCGAACTTTCGTGAAGGACCGCCGCGTCTCCCAGATGCTCGACCACTTCACGCAGTACGTCGGCTCGGCTCCCGATCTTTCCCCGGCCGTGCTCTGCAGCATCGCCCACATGCAGACCGGTGAAGGCGTCTGGTATCCGCGCGGCGGCACCCGCGCGGTGGCCGAGGCCCTGATCGGGCTGGCCGAAGAACTTGGCGTAGTGCTGCACTGCGGAAACGGCGTGCAAACCATCCGGACCGGCAGCGACGCAGCGGTCTCGGGGGTCACGCTCGACGACGGTCAGCACGTGCCTCTCGCGGCCGTCGTCTCCAATTGTGATTCCGTGCGGACGCATCGCGAGCTGCTGGCCGGCACGCCCGCGGCAGACCGGTTCGAGAACCGCCGCGGCTATGAGGCGGCTTGCTCGGGCGTCGTCCTTTATCTGGGCCTTGACCGCCGTTATGACCAGCTTCTGCATCATAATTTCGTCTTCTCGCGTGATCCCCACGAAGAGTTCGACGTCATCTACCGCAAGGGAGAACCAGCCCCGGACCCGACGTGTTATGTCTGTGCCCCGGCCGGCACCGAGCCCGCTGTCGCACCTCCCGGCGGCGAGGCCCTCTACGTGCTGGTCCACACCCCATATCTCCGGCCGCATCATGACTGGAACACGCTCTATCCCCGCTATCGCCAGACCATCCTCGAGAAGCTCAAGACGACCGCCGGGCTCGATGACATCGAGATGCGGATCAAGGTCGAGCGCTGGCTTACCCCTCAGGACATACACAATCGCTATCGCGTGCTCGACGGCGCCATCTACGGCCTCGCCAGTCACGGCCGGCTGAATGGCGCCTTCAAGCCGGCCAACCGCAGCCCGGACCTCGGGCGGCTGTATCTGGCCGGCGGCGCCGCGCATCCCGGCCCGGGAATGCCCATGGTCGCGATGTCGGGCTGGATCGCCGCCGATACGCTCGACAAGGACGGAGTCGTGGAACCGGTCCGCGAACCGCTGGCACACGCCAGGTCGGTCCCAAACCCCGCCGGAATGCTATAATCTCATCCCTGGCGGCAGCCTGGGGCGGAGGTCGTTTTCCTGGCAACGGGATGGAGCATGAAATCCTTCACAATCGATTGCCCGACCCCCCAAACGCGAAGCGAACTCCGGGTTCGTGCGGAATCGGTCCCTTGCCCGCGCCGATCTGCCAGGCTCTTCGCCCTCTTCCGCAAGTACACCCGCCGCTATCTGAGGCATCACTTCCATGCGGTCCGGGTCTCGCGAGCGGGGCCTGCGCCCGACCTGCCGCCACCAGGCCCGCTCGTCGTGGTCGCGAACCATCCCTCGTGGTGGGACCCGCTCGTGGGCCTGGCTCTCACGGAGTTCATGCACGAAAGGCGCATCCATTACGTGCCGATCGACGTCAACGGCTTGACGCAGTATCCGTTCCTGGAACGGCTGGGGTTTTTCGGTGTCGAGGTCGGGACCACGCGCGGCAGCCTCGCCTTCTTGCGTCAGAGCCAGGCCATCTTGTCTCGCCCCGAGTCGGTCCTCTGGATCACGCCTCAGGGCGAGTTCGTCGATCCTCGAGAACGACCCGTCCGTCTCAAGCCAGGCATCGGCCACCTGGCCTATCGGCAGTCCGCGGCGACGATCGTACCCATGGCCCTCGAGTATCCGTTCTGGAACGACCGCTGCCCCGAAGCCCTGGCAAGGTTCGGTGAGCCGATCACGATCACCGCCAGGCGGAGCGAAACGCCCCAAGTCTGGACCACCCGGATCGAACAGGCCATGGAGAAGACCCAAGATCAACTGGCCGAGGAAGCACGTCGCCGAGATCCTGCCGCATTCCTCACGGTGATCGGCGGGACGTCCGGCGTGGGCGGGGTCTACGATACGTGGCGGCGCCTTCGCTCAGCGTTTCGTGGCGAATCGTTCCATCCCGAGCATCGGATCGCGAAAGGACCTCCTCCTGGCCTCGACCGGGTTTCGCAAGGTGGGTGAAACCCACGAACCAATCGAAAATTCATGGTAGGTTGCACCCACCTCACAACATCCATAAAGTCGACCATGCTCTTGTCCTTGATAATTGCCTCCGTCCTGTTCGCCGTCGTGCCGGCCTTACTGTTTCGGGCCAATCTGCGGGCTTACGCTCCACCCCCCTGTCCCCCGGCCGGACAGGAATTCCCGCCGGTCTCCGTGCTTATCCCCGCGCGGAATGAAGAAAACGCGATCGGCGATGCCGTGCGTGCCGCCCTCCGGAACCAGGGAATCGAGCTCGAGGTGGTTGTCCTGGACGACCACTCGGCAGACCGGACAGCCGCGATTGTCGAGCAGTTGATCGCGACCGACGAGCGGGTCCGCCTGGTCCCGACACCCGAGCTGCCTGCCGGCTGGTGTGGCAAGCAGCACGCCTGTTGGGTCCTCGCCCGCGAGGCGCGTCATCCCCTCCTTCTGTTCATCGACGCCGACGTCCGGCTTGCCCCCGACGCCCTGGCACGCATGACCGCGTTCCTCTCGGCCTCAGGCGCTGACCTGGCCAGCGGAATTCCCCATCAAGCGACCGTCGGCCCGCTGGAAAAGCTGCTTATTCCCTTGATTCATTTCATCTTGCTCGGGTTTCTGCCGATTCGCCGGATGCGGCGGAGCCGGCAGCCCTCGTTCGCCGCGGGCTGCGGCCAGCTCTTCATCGCCAGGGCACAAGCCTATCATCGCTGCGGTGGCCACTCGGTGATCCGCGATACGCTCCACGACGGTCTCAAACTCCCCCGCGCTTTCCGCGTTGCGGGCCTCGCGACCGATCTCTTCGACGCGACCGATCTGGCCACCTGCCGGATGTACCGCACCGCCGGTGAGGTTTGGTTCGGCTTGGCCAAGAACGCCGGTGAAGCGCTTGCCGCACCGGCCATGATCGGCCCCATGACGGCCGTCCTGTTCGGCGGTCAAGTCTTGCCTGTGATCCTGCTTTTGCTGGGTCTCCGCTCCTGGCCCGAGCCGTGGCCGAAGTGGCAAATCACCCTGGCTTTGGTTGCGGCCGTCGCGGCCTATTACCCTCGCATGGCCGCGGTGTGGCGCTATCGCCAATCTCTCCTGGGAGCCATCCTCCACCCTCTCGGGATTCTCATTCTGCTGGGCATCCAGTGGTTTGCCTTGCTCTGCAACGCCCTGGGCCGCCCCTCCACCTGGAAGGGGCGCCCCTATCCCACTCCCGGAGCAGAAACGAAAGTGTTCGCCCCGCGCGAGCTCGAGCCGACGACGTGACGCCGATCCGTGCGGAAGGAAACCCACCAGAATGGCTGTGCCGCATTGGACAGAGAGAAACGGACGCAGGAATGGACGGACTGACGATCGTGACCGGCGGAGCAGGTTTCATCGGCAGCCACCTCGTGCAGCAGTTGGTTGAATGTGGCCGGCAAGTGCGCGTGGTGGAACGGCCAGGCGCCCTTGTGGGCCACTTGCCGTCGTCGGTTGAGGTGGTCTTCGCGGACATTCGCGATCGTGGGACAGTCGCGGCGGCGCTGGCGAAGGGCCGGTGGGTGTACCATCTGGCGGGCAATCCGAATCTCTGGGTCAGAGACCGCAAGGAATTCGAGTCGGTCAACCATCACGGGACGGTCCATGTCCTGGAATCCGCCCTCGAGGCCGGGGCCGAGCGCATCCTGCACACCAGTACCGAGAGCATCCTGACGCGATCGAACGCAAGGGGGATCATTGACGAGAATGTCGTGATTTCCGAAAGTGATACCGTCGGCCCGTATTGCCTGTCGAAGCTGAGAGCCGAGGACGCCGCGCTGAAGCTGGCGCGGGCGGGATGGCCGGTCGTGGTGGCCAACCCGACGATGCCGGTCGGGCCGGGGGACCGGGGGCTTTCGCCCCCTACCCGCCTGATCCGGGACTTCTGCCGCGGCAAGCTGCC
>JBAUOX010000839.1:0-2165 GCA_049579985.1 Isosphaeraceae bacterium
ATGTCTCGCTGACGCTTCCCCAGCAACCGGCCGGCTTCCGCGCCGCAGGCGTCTATTACATCCGGCTGGTGGCAAACCAGACTCAATCGGTGCTGGAGTCGAACTTCTCCAACAACGTGAGCGCGCCCATCCCGGTCCGGTTCATCTCTCAGGCGCTGCCGCAGCTCCAGGCCACCGCGCTGGACCTGCCAGACGCGCTGCGGCCTGGCGACACCGTTGTGCCGACCTTCCAGATCACCAACCTGGGCACGGCGAACACGGATACCCAGGGCCCGGTCCAGGTAGCCCTCGTGGCATCGGTGACACCCGACTTCAACCTGGGCAGCTCGATCGTGGGGCTCTACACGCTGCCTGCGGGCATCCCGGGCCAGTCCAGCGCAGCGGTGAAGAATAGTGCCCGTCATCACGCGCGTCTCTATGGGTCCAAGATCTACAACAACAATGTCGCTCCCGCGCAGAACGTGGAAACCTTCACGGGGGCGGCCGTGACCTTGCCCACCAGTCCGTCCACGTACTTCCTGGGGCTGGTGATCGATCCGTACAACACTCTCACCCAGCTTTCGCTGCCGGCCAATCGTCTGGAGCTGATCCGCACGGTCGGCCCGGCGACTTCCGGACTGCCGCCGGCCGGCTTCGTCAGCACCCCGTTGAGCCAACCGTTCCCGAACCCGCCCGACGGGGTCCCGATCGGCAACGTCAACCCGGCTGCCTTCCAAGCGCCGTGAGAAGAACGGCCGGGTGGGGACCTGGCGCGTCAGGTCCCAACCGGGTTTCGCCGGATCGCCTCCCTTGACCCCGGCCTTGGCATCTCCCTACAATCGACCCCCTGGAGGGCCTTGGGCCCGGTTCCTCTCCGATTCCTTCGCACCGAATCGATTCGCCGCATGAGCCGTCGCTACGTGAACCAGCTATCGCATGGGGATTCGGTTGACGAGTCCTACCTGGTCGCCGACAAACAGCTACGGGCCAATCGCCAGGGAAATCTCTACCTTCAGCTCGAGCTTCGAGACAAGACCGGCAGCGTCGGTGCCCGTCTCTGGAACGCCACGGAAGAGCTCGCCCGGTCGTTCGAGCCCGGCGACTACCTGCGCGTTCGCGGCAAGACCCAGATCTTCCAAGGGTCGCTGCAGGTGATCCTGACCCATATTGACGTGCTTGACCCAAACCGGGTGGAGGCCGAGGATTTTCTGCCTCAGAGCTCGCAGAATGCCGCCAAGCTGATGGCCCGGCTCCGCGAGGTGCTGCTGACGATGAACAATCCGCACCTCCGCGCCCTGATCGAGTGCTTTCTCATCGACGACGAGTTTGTCCGCAAGTTCACCTCGGCGCCAGGGGGCATCAAGAACCACCATGCCTACCAGGGAGGGCTGCTCGAGCACGTCGTCGCCCTGCTCAACGTCGCCGACCGGATCCTCGACCTCTATCCCGAGATCGATCGGGACCTGCTCGTGACCGGCATCTTCCTCCATGACATCGGCAAGGTTGATGAGCTTTCCTATGACCGGGCGTTTGCCTACACCGACGAGGGGCAACTGGTGGGGCATCTGGTCATGGGTGTCGAGATGCTCCGTGACAAGGTTGATCGGACCGAGAAGCTCACCGGAGAGCCGTTCCCGCCCGAGCTCTTGCTGCGGCTCAAGCACATGATCGTGAGCCATCACGGCTCGTACGAGTTTGGCAGTCCCAAGCTGCCGATGACACTGGAAGCAGTGGCGCTGCATTACCTGGACAATCTCGACGCCAAGATTCACGCCTTCAGCCGCGAGATCCGCGACGACCCCAGCCGCGACTCGAACTGGACGCCGTTCCAGCAAAGCCTCGGCCGGCGACTCTACAAGGGATTGCCTGCCGCCGACCCCTCAAACGGCGACGGCCTCGGGGCCTGAGCCTGAAACCGAAAGCTGCGGGACGAGTGGCAGGGAGGGGCTGCAGTCAAGCCTGACTCCAAGGCCGGGCGCAGCCGCCCAGCTCGGCGCCTCACGAGGGACGCGCAAATTTCCAGGCGGGAACCAGATCCAGCTCTGCTCGCTTGTTGCCCGGCCCGCCTGTCGCCATGTCGGCCAGCACTTGCCCGATCAGGCAAGAGAACTTGAATCCGTGGCCGCTGCACGGACTGGCGACGATCACGTCGGAGCGGCCGGGAAGGAAGTCCACGAGGAAATGCT
>JBAUOX010000840.1:0-7322 GCA_049579985.1 Isosphaeraceae bacterium
AGGCCCGTCGGCCTGGGTGACCGCATCACCGTTTCCGTCACGGCGAAGGCGAAGGACCCGGAGAAGCACCGCGTGACCTTCGATTGTCGGTGCTCGAATGAGAAGGGCGAAGTTGTCGTCTCCGGCACCGCCGAAGTGCTCGCGCCGACGGAAAAGGTGAAGCGTCCGCGGGCCGTCCTACCGGAGGTCCACGTGTACGACCCGTGCATGCGATACCGGCAACTGATCGACCTGACCAAGGGGCTGGAACCGATCCGCATGGCGGTCGTCCACCCGGTCGATCGGAACTCGCTCCAGGGGGCCATCGATGCCGCCCAGCTCAACTTGATGATTCCGGTCCTTGTCGGCCCCGCGGCCAAGATCCGCGCCGTCGCGGAAGCCGACGGGATCGATCTGTCGCCTTACGAGTTGATCCCGACCACGCACAGCCACGAGGCGGCCGCCCGGGCGGTCGCCCTGGCCCGCGCCGGCGCGGTCGAGGCCCTGATGAAAGGGAGCCTGCACACTGATGAGCTGATGCACGAGGTGGTGGCCAAGGACACCGGCCTCACCACGGCGCGCCGGATCAGCCATGTCTTCGTGATGGACGTCCCGGCGTATCCCCGCATCCTGTTCCTCACGGACGCCGCCATCAACATCTCCCCCGAGCTGGACGACAAGCGCGATATCATCCAGAACGCCATCGATCTGGCCCAGGTGCTGGGGATCGAAACCCCGAAAGTTGCGATCCTGTCGATCGTCGAGACGGTGAGCCCGAAACTGCGGTCGACCATCGAGGCGGGGGCCCTGTGCAAGATGGCCGATCGCAAGCAGATCACGGGGGGCGTGGTGGACGGCCCGCTCGCCTTTGACAACGCCGTTTCCGAAGAGGCCGCGCACGACAAGGGGATTGTCTCCGCGGTGGCCGGCCGGGCCGACATCCTGGTCGTTCCCGACCTCGAGGCCGGCAACATGCTCGTCAAACAACTGGAGTACCTGGCCGGGGCGCAAGGCGCGGGCATCGTGCTCGGCGCGAGGGTGCCGATCGCGCTGACCAGCCGCGCGGACAAGCCGCCGAGCCGGATCGCGTCCTGCGCGATCGCCCTCCTGTTGGCACGCCACAAGAGGAACATCGAGGTATGACAAAGGTCATTCTGGTGCTCAATACCGGCTCGTCGAGCGTCAAGTTCTCGGTGTTCTCCGTCGGCGACGGAGGTCTGCTCCCGCTGTTCCGGGGCGAGTTCGAAGGGATTGGGACCGCCCCCCATTTCTTCGCCACCGAGGGCGGCGCGCGCGTCGCGGATGCGCACTTCTCCGAGGAAGAAGTCGCGACGCAGGAAGTCGCGGTACTCCGCATTATCGACTGGCTGAAGGGCCACGGTGCGGGACTGGAGATGATGGCCGTCGGTCATCGCGTAGTGCATGGCGGGCCGGTCTACGCCGAGCCGGTGGTGGTCGATGAACGGGTGCTCGAAGTCCTGACCGGCTTCGAACCACTCGCCCCATCCCACCAGCCCCACAACCTCGCTTCCATCCGCGCGCTAGCCAAGGCCCAGCCCGATCTGCCCCAGGTGGCCTGCTTCGACACGGCGTTCCACCGGACCGCCCCCCTGGTTGCCGATGTGTACGCGCTGCCCCGCGAATACTTGGACGCGGGCGTGCGCCGGTACGGCTTTCACGGGCTGTCGTTCGAGTACGTCAGCCACGCCCTGCGGGCTCTCGACCCCGTCGCCGCGGCGGGGCGGGTGGTGATCGCCCACCTGGGCAACGGATGCAGCATGGCGGCCGTCCTGGCGGGCAAGAGCCTTGGCGACACGATGGGCCTCACGGCGCTGGACGGCCTGCCCATGGGCACGCGGTGCGGCCAGATCGACCCTGGCGTTCTGATCTACCTGATGCAGCAACGGGGCATGTCGCTCGACCGGATGGAGGACCTGCTCTACAACCACGCCGGCCTGAAGGGACTGTCCGGAGTCTCCAACGACATGCGCGACCTGCTGGCCAGCGACCGACCGGACGCCCGGCTCGCGGTCGATTACTTCGTCGACCGCATCGGCCGCGAACTCGGCGCGCTCGCCGCGGTCCTGAAAGGGCTGGACGCCCTGGTGTTCACCGGGGGCATCGGCGAGCACGCCGCCGAGATCCGCGCGCGGGTCTGCCGCGACGCGGCCTGGCTGGGCGTCGCACTCGACGACGAGGCCAACCGCCGGGGTGGCCCCCGAGTCTCCCCGGAAGGGAGTTCGCCCTCGGCCTGGGTCATCCCGACCGACGAAGAACTGATGATCGCCCGGCACACCCTTCGGCTCATTTGCGCCTCGACCTGACTGGAAGGAGACTCCCACGAATACAATTGTGTGCATTAAACAGGTGCCGGCAAAAGACGCGCCGCTGGCGATTGCCGGAAACTGGATCAACGAATCAGACATCGAATTCGAGATGAACGAGCCGGATAGTTACGCCCTCGAAGAGGCGTTGCAGTTGAAGGAGAAGCACGGCGGCAAGGTGGTGGCACTTTCGTTGGGGCCGGAGCGCGTGAAGCGGACAATCCAGGAGGCGCTGGCGAAGGGCGCGGACCGCGGGATTCACATTGCGGATGATCATTTCGCGCAGCTCGACCCGCTGGGAGCGGCGAAGGTGCTGGCGGCCGTGATTGCGAAGGAGAAATACGACCTGGTGCTAACTGGCTTGCAGAGCGATGACTGCGGCTTTGGGCAGACGGGCGTTTTACTTGCGGGGCTGCTCAATTTGCCTCACGCGACGATCATCATGCAAATCGACGTGCAGGACGGAGAAATGAAATTGAAATTGAAGCGGGAGCTGGAAGCGGGATGGTTCCAGTGGATCGAGTGCCCGCTGCCGGCGGTGCTTTCGATCCAGTCCGGCATCAACAAGGTGCGGTACGCGACCATGAAAGGGATTATAGCGGCGAAGAAAAAGCACATTCTTACGGTCGCGAAAGAGTCGCTGGGCGTGACAGTCGAACCGACGCAGAAAATTGAAAGGATTTACGTGCCGACGAAAACCAAGAAAACAGAGTTCTTGACAGGGACCCCGAAGGAAATGGCGGCGAAGCTGGTGCAAAAGCTGAAGGTAGAAAGGCGGGTGATCTGATCATGAAACTACTAGTAATTACGGAACAACGGCAGGGAAAGTGGAACAACACAAGTTTTGAAACGCTGGCGGCGGCACAGCAGATTGCCGCGGCGACGTCAGGAACGGTCAGCGCGGCAGTAGTCGGGAAGAGCGTGGCAGCGCTGGCGGAGCAGTTGGCGACAAAAGATGTGGCGGAAGTGCTGCTCGTTGAGCACGAGTTGCTGGAGAGCTACACGCCGGATGGATATTGCACGGGGCTGAAACAGGTGATTGAGGCGGCGACGCCGGATCTGGTTTTGTTCCCGCACACGTATCAGGTCCGGGATTTTGCGCCGGCACTTGCGGCCATGCTGGGCAAGGGGATGGTGGGTGACTGCGTCGGCTTCCGCAATGAAGGCGGGAAGCTGGTGTTTGTCCGCCAGATGTTTCAAGGGAAAACGGCGGCAGATGTGACGTTTACGGGGGCGGCGCCGTGGTTTGCGTCGTTCCAATCGGGAGCGTTTCGGGCGGATTTGCTGACGGCCCATCGGAGCGGAAAAGCGCCGGTGAATGCGGCGAAGGTGGAATTGAAGGCAGAAGACATTCGCACGAAGCCGCTGGAATTGTTCCAGGAAGCGAAGTCGGCGGTGGACCTGACGCAGTCGCCGGTGATCGTAGCGATTGGGCGTGGCATCAAGGCGCGGGAGAATATTGCGCAAGCCGAGGCGCTGGCGAAAGCACTGGGCGGCGAGATCGCGGCAACGAGGCCGATTTGCGATGAAGGCTGGTTGCCGTTGGAGCGCCAGATTGGCAGCTCGGGGCAGACGGTCGCGCCGAAGCTGTACCTTGCTCTGGGCATCAGCGGCGCGATTCAGCACGTTGTGGGGATGAAGGGATCGCGTACGATTGTGGCGGTAAACAAGGATCAGCACGCGCCAATTTTCGAGATTGCGGACTACGGCATTGTGGCGGACATCTTTGAGGTCATGCCCGCTCTCACGGCAGAACTACAGAAAACGAAGGGCTAGACGCCGCATGACCATTCAACGGGAACAACTGGAAGCGGACGTGCTTATCGTGGGAGCGGGGCCGGCAGGTTTGGGATGCGCTCTGCACCTGGCGAACCTCATCACAAAGCACAACGCGAGCGGGGCCAAGCCGGAGCTTTCCCCGGAAAATATTTACGTGCTGGAAAAGGGCCGGGAGGTGGGCGCGCACCAGCTTTCCGGCGCGATCTTGGACCCGCGCGGCTTGCGCGAACTGGTGCCGGATTTCGAGAAGACGGCGCCGCTCGATACGCGCGTGACGAACGACGGGGTCTATTACCTCAGCGAATCGCGCGCGTGGAAACTTCCGATCACGCCGCCGCCGCTGGCGAACCACGGCAACTACATTGTGTCGCTGAACAAGATCGTGAAATGGCTCGGCGGGCTGGTAGAGAAAGAGGGCGTAAACCTTTTCACAAAGTTTGCGGGAAAGGAGCTGATTTACGAGGGCCAGGGAATCGCTGGAGTCCTCACCGAAGACAAGGGCGTGGACAAGAACGGCAAGCCCAAAGACAACTTCACGCCCGGATATGAATTGCGAGCAAAGGTGACGGTACTGTCGGAAGGAACCCACGGGTCCCTGACGAAAGAAATGGTCAACCGGCTGAAGCTCGACGGCCTGAACCCCCAGGTGTACGGGATCGGGGTCAAGGAGTTGTGGGAAGCGCAGCCGGGACGGATCGAGACAGGATTTGTGGCGCACACGATGGGCTGGCCACTCGGTTCCGATATGTACGGCGGCGGGTGGGTGTACGGCATGCGCGACAACCGGGTGTCGCTCGGGAGTGTTGTGGCGCTCGAATATGCCAATCCGGAGTTCGATCCGCACGAGGCCTTCCAGAAATTCAAGACGCATCCGTTTGTCCGGCGGATTCTCGAGGGCGGAAAGCTGGTGCGGTATGGCGCGAAGACGCTGCCCTATGGCGGCTGGTACGCAATGCCGCAGAGCTACGTGGACGGCGCGCTGATCATCGGCGATTCGGCAAGCCTGCTGAATGCCCAGCGGCTGAAGGGGATTCACACGGCGATCAAGAGCGGAATGCTGGCGGCGGAGACGATTCTTGAGGCGCTCAAGGCGGGGGACACTTCGGCCAAGACGCTGAAACTGTATAAAGAAAAGATCGATCAGAGTTACATCAAGGAAGAATTGTGGAAGGTGCGAAATTTCCACCAGGCGTTTCACGGCGGGCTGTGGAAAGGGATGGTGCACGCGGCATTGCAGTACATCACCGGCGGGCGAGGGTTGGTGGACCCGATGCGTTCGGAGGCGGGATACAAAGACTACGCGAAGCGGAACGGCAATGGGACGCTGGTGGATCAGAGCACGCGGTTCAAGGGCGATGGGAAGTTGACGTTCGACCGTCTGACCGATGTGTTTCATTCCGGCACCCGCCACGAGGAGGACCAGCCGAGCCATCTGAAAGTGCGTGACCTGGACATTTGCTCGTCGCGCTGCGTCGAGGAGTACGGAAACCCGTGCCAGTATTTTTGTCCCGCGGCCGTGTACGAGATGGTGAAAGAGGGCGATGGATCGAAATTGAAGATCAACGCGGCCAATTGCGTGCACTGCAAGACCTGCGACATTGCCGACCCTTACCAGATTATTGATTGGACCGTGCCGGAAGGTGGAGGCGGTCCGAGTTACGACGGAATGTGAAGCTCGTTTGAGTTTTCCACGCGGCCTCAGGCCGACAAGGAGCAAGATCCATGGCGAACACGGCTCTCAACAAGCCCGCGGCAAAGGGCGGCAGCTTTCTACTGGAGTCCCCTGCCCCTCAGGACGTCTTTACTCCCGCGGACCTGAGCGATGACCAGAAGCTGATCGGCCAGACCACGGAGGAGTTTGTGCTCAAGGAAGTACTCCCTGTGGTGAAGGACCTGGAGGCGAAAAAACCGGGACTGATGGCAGGGCTGTGCAGAAAAGCGGCCGACCTCGGCCTGATGGGCCCCGGCATACCAGAAGAATACGGCGGAGCGGGCCTGGACAATATTGCGATCACGGTTCTGACCGAAAAGATCTCCATGTATGGAGGCTTCTCCATCACGCAGTCATGCCATGCCGGATTGGGCACGGTTCCCATCGTCGATTTCGGCAGCGAAGAACAGAAAAAAAAGTACCTGCCGAAGCTGGCCAGCGGCGAATACATCGGTGCCTTCGCCCTCTCCGAGCCGCAAGCCGGAAGCGACGCACGGAATACACTCACTCGCGCCGAACTCAACAAGGAAGGCACGCATTACATCCTCGACGGGCAAAAGTCGTGGATCACGAACGGGGACTTCGCGGACCTGTTTATCGTGTTTGCCGCGGTGGACGGGGAAAAGCTGACCGCGTTCATCGTGGAGAGGAAATTTCCCGGCTGCAAGCCCGGGAGTGAAGAACACAAGTTGGGCATCCACGGGAGCTCGACAACGCCGGTGTTCCTTGAGAACTGCGCGGTGCCGAAAGAAAACGTGTTGCACGAAATCGGCCGCGGCCATGTCGTCGCCTTCTACACCCTGAACCTGGGGCGTTTCAGGATTGGCGCGAAATGTGTTGGTGAATCCAAACATATTCTGATGATCGCTTCCAAATACTCCAAGGAGCGCAAAGCCTTCGGGAAGCAGATCGGGGAATTCGGGCTGATCAAGGAAAAACTGGCGGAGATGGCCATTCAGATTTTCGCGGCGGAGTCAATGCTTTATCGGACCGCCGGGGACATGGAAGCTGCCACGAACGCAGCGGAGCATTCCGGCAATGAGGCCCAGAACGTCATGAAGGTGCTCGAGGAATACGCGATTGAAAGCTCGATTGCGAAGGTGAACGGGAGCGAAATGCTGGATTTCGTGGTAGATGAAGCGGTGCAAATTTTTGGGGGTTACGGCGTTCATGAGGACTACCCGGTCTGCCGCGCGTATCGTGATGCCCGCGTCAATCGGATTTTTGAAGGCACCAACGAAATCAATCGAACGGTCATCATCCAGACGCTGCTGAAGCGTGCGACGGGTGGTCATTTGCCGCTGATTCCCATGGCCAAGAAGCTGGCCGCTGAAATTCATGCGGGCGCTGCGAAGGCAGAAACGCCAGAAGGCGTGCTCGCCGAGGAGGCGCGTGTCATTGAAAACGCGAAAAAGATGTTTCTCCAGGCTGTGGGCGGCGCAGTCCAGAAATTCCGCGAAAAGCTGGCCGGCGAGCAGGAATTGATTGGCGCATTGGCGAACATCGTGATGGAGATTTACGCCATGGAG
>JBAUOX010000841.1:0-3923 GCA_049579985.1 Isosphaeraceae bacterium
CACCCGCGGAGTGCGGTGGCATTACGGGGCGCCGGGACACAGCATGTACAACCACCGGCGGGGGCCCAATGATCCACTCCCCGATTGCCGGGGCGGCTTGCCGCACAGCAACCGCTCCGACCCCCTCTGGAGCTACCTGTCGCTCAATATTGCGGCACGAAGCGTGCATCCCGGAGGGCTCAACTCCCTCTTGGCCGACGGACACGTCCAGTTCATCAAGAATTCGATCAACCTCGCAACCTGGCAGGCGCTGGGGACCGTCGCCGGTGGCGAGGTCATTTCCAGCGACGCATACTGACGGGCTCCCGGGCTGGTCCCCGGCAACGCGAAACCTCACGTCGGCAATGGTGTTTAATGACCGGAGACGAGACGAGGTCGAGTTGACGGAAACCGGGACATCCTCCCGCCGAGGGAACCGGGTCCGGCACGACGAGGATCAAGGCAATGCGAGCGACTCAGAACCTGCCCTTTCTCTTTGCTCTCTGTTTCACTCTCGGCCTTGCAACACTTGCTCCGGGCCAGACCCCCAAGCAGCCAGCGAGCCCGACGCCCTTTCGCGACCTCTTCATGGAGCTGGATGCGAACAACGACCGGGTGATCGAGCGCGCCGAGGTTCCCGAAGCGGGACGCAAGGCGTTCGAGCGACTCTTGAACCACGGCGACACCAACCACGACGGCAAGCTCGAGGCCGAAGAGTTTCGCGATCTGCTCCAGAAAGTGGACTGGGGCCGGGCTGTTCCGCCCGAGCAACTCGAGAAGCGGTTCAATAATCTTGACAGGAACGAAGACGGCAAACTCGATCGCCAGGAATTTCAGGGCGGGCCGGCCAGGTTCAGCCAGCTCGATCGCAACGGAGACGGATTCCTCAGTCGCGACGAGATCCCCTGGCTGAACCCGAACGCAGCCACTGGCAAGACCGCACCGAAGAAGCTGAAGCCGCAAGGTTGAATTACGCTTATCGTGCGAAGGCCGTGCGAGCGCAGCCGGCGGCGCCGATGAAGCCGGCATCGCCACCCAGAGCGGCGTACTCGACGCGGACCTTGTGAGCGAGGGTGGGGAAAGCCATCGCCCGGATGTCGTTGCGGATGTCCTCGAGGAAGGAAGGACCGGCGGCAATCATTCCTCCGCTGAAGAGCACGATGTCCGGATCGATCGTGTGCATCAGGCAAACCGAGCCCACTGCCAGGTAGCGCGCGGTCTCGCGCATCAGGCGGCTAGCCAGGGGGTCGCCAGCGACGGCTGCCTGGTCGATAGCCCGACTGGTGAGCTCATCGGCGGGGATCTTCCTCAAGAGGCTGAAGGATGGGTCATGGTCGAGTGCCTCGACGGCCCGCTTCACAAGGGCGGTGGCCGAGGCATAGGCCTCGAGGTGCCCGTAGCCGCCGCACGAGCATTGACGGGCGTTCTCCATCTGGATGATGATGTGGCCGCACTCGCCACCATGGCTGTGCCGGCCCTCGATGATCCGGCCCTCGTCGACGATTCCGCAGCCGATTCCCGTGCCCAGGGTGAAGAGTACGAGGCTGCGAGTGTTCCGCCCCGCGCCGGCCCAGTATTCGCCGTAGGCCGCGGCGTTGGCGTCGTTCTGAAGGACCGTCTGCTTGTCCAGCTTCTTCGCAAGCAGATCGCGGATCGGCAGATGATTCCATCCCGGCAGGTTGGGAGGCTCGAGAAGCATCCCGCGCGAGAGGTCCATTGTGCCCGGTGAGCCGAGCCCGACCCCGGTGATCTGGTCCCAGGACAATCCACTCGCCGACACCGCGCGGCGGCCCGCTTCGGCCAGCTTGGCGATGCCGGCTTCTGGTCCGCGGTCGGCCTCGGTCTCCAGGCTCACCGACGACAGCGGCTGTCCCACATGGTCGACCACGCCACTTTTTATGTTCGTTCCACCAAGGTCGATACCCAGGTAGTACGGTGGTCGGCGGTCGTGAGCACTCATGGCGGACTCACCTCGACGGACAGGGGACCTCAAGGCAGCGTATCTTGCGAATTCCAAGTTTAACCAAATTTACGGCCTCCGCGAGCCCAGGTCAATTGGCCGTTGGGGGTTATGTCGTCAGCGATGGGAGGGTTATACTGGAATCAGCGGGTCGCGCGGGCTTACCGCATCCGGGCGTGGGTTGCTCCCAGGTTTCGTGTGAAGCGCTGACCGTGACTGCACAACCGCCGAACGTTCTGTCTCGACGATCGCTGGTCAAAGGCGTGATCGCCGCACTGTCCGGCCTGGGTTCCGGTTCGCTCGTGGCCGGGCAAGAGGCGAAGACGCCGGGTCGAGCGTCTGAGGCCGCAGAGATTGCCAAAGTTGAGAAGCTGTTGCGAGCCGTTAGGCTCGGGCCTCTCCACAACACGCGAAGCGTGCATTTCCTTGTCGTGGGTGACGCGCCCGAGTCACATCAGCGCCAGGCTCTGACTCTTTGCGAGGCTCTCGGAGAGGCGTATCTGGTCCATTTCCGCAGCCGCGGGTTCACCGTGGAATACCCCGACCGTCGCCTCACCGTGATCGCGCTGCGGGACCAGGATTCTTATGCCGCCCTGCTCGGAGAGGCGCCCGGCAAGGACGTTGGCGGGCATTACGACCTGGAAACCAACCGCCTGGTCATCTTCGACTTCCGTTCCCAGCAAGCAGCGATCGCGGCCCAGGCCGAGCGGGTGAATCTCTTCACTCTGGTGCACGAGACGGCTCACCAGTTGAGCTTCAACACCGGGATTCTGAACCGGCAAGCCGACGTGCCCGTGTGCGTGTCCGAAGGCCTGGCAACCTATGTCGAGCTCTGGCGGCCGGGGGTGAAGAACGCGATCGGCGGCGTGAACCGACCGAGGATTGAGGCTTTGCGGCAGGCGGTGGACTGGATCCAGATTGGCGACCTGCTGGCCGATGACACGGCGTTAGAGCCGAAGACCGCGCAACTGGCCTACGCCGAGAGCTGGCTGCTGGTGCATTACCTGCTGCGGGCGAGTTCGCGACAACCACGCTTTCGTCAATATCTGGCCGAGGTTCAAGGCTCGAACAAGCCCGCCGATCGCCCCCGGATCGCCGAAAAGACGCTCGGCCCGCTGGCGAAGCTGGATCACGAGCTCAAGGATGAGGCGCGGAAGTACCTGCGGGGTTAGCCGAACCAGGAGGCGGAAGGGGCCACCCGCTGGGATAAAGCCGAGAGCCTGGTGCGACAGGCGCTTGACGAATTGGTCTCGTTCGCATCCGCGGGAGGACGGTTCCAGCGTCGATTGTTCGTGGAGGATGCCAAGCAAGGGCTCGGGTTCGTGGACGTCTGCCGCCAGCGTTACGACGTGGTGCTCATGAATCCGCCGTTCGGCGAGTCGAGCAAGCCAGCGCGGGGACTCCTGGAGAAACAGTATCCGCGCACCAAGAACGACCTCTATGCGGCGTTCGTGGAAATGGGCCTGCGGCGCCTCCATCCGGGCGCATTGCTGGGGGCGATCACGTCCCGGACCGGCTTCTTCCTGTCGTCGTTCCAGAAGTGGCGGGAGGAAGTCCTCTTGCGAGAGGCCCTGCCGACCGTGTTCGCCGACCTGGGTAACGGGGTGCTTGATACAGCGATGGTCGAGACTGCGGCGTATTGTCTGGTAAAATCACAAGGGGGCAGGTGATGGTGTTTTGGGGGGTAAGAGCCATGATTCAGGCAACGGTCGAGGAAGCCCAGCAACGACTGCCGGATTTGCTGGGCGCCGTTGAGGCGGGGGAAGAGGTTGAGATCCGCGCGGAGAACGGGCGGACCTATCGGCTGGCCGCGACCCGGCCCCGGCCGCCGGCTGCCGGGGTGCCGAAGGCTGGCCGACTCAAAGGACAACTCGTCGTGCCCGATGATTTTGACGAGCCGCTCGAGGAGCTCCGTGAGTACATGGAATGACACTGTTGCTCGATGCGCATACCCTATTGTGGTTTCTCGCCGACGATCCGAAGT
>JBAUOX010000842.1:0-16351 GCA_049579985.1 Isosphaeraceae bacterium
AAGCGGATGATCGGGGACGAAGCGGAGAGGCGAGAGAAGGGTCAGGAGGAGCTCAAGCGAAAGGAAAACCGTCGAGCTGTGAGAAGGCTGAGGCTTCGGGCATCTTCCGCGCAGCGGTTTAGTTCAACGCCCTTTGTCTATCATTAAATCGACCAGGGCAGGGAGGCCTCTTCGAGGCCAAGGAGCGGGTCGGATGAGGACGAGGTGGCGGCTTTTGATGTCCTGAGTCAAGCTGGCCTCAACGGCTGCCTCAAAAGTGCTGCTCCCGAGGCCCCGACGGACCTCGCCACCAACTCGGACCAGATGGAAGGCTTTGGAGGTGAGTGACCGGACGGTGGTCGATACCGGCCCCCTGGTCGCCATCGTCCGCGCGCGGGAAGAAGCCCACGCCCCTGATACCCCAAATGATTCGATGCATGGCCTAGCGCGTTGGCTCCCGAGGGCAATCCGATGTACCATGGGATTTATGGAACCAATTATTACTCATGAGCCCGAGCCGCACGGCGAGCCGACGACCTTGCCGGTGATCACGGAGTACATCGGGGTACGCCCCGGCTACTGTGGCGGGGAGCCGCACATCCTCGGCCACCGCATCAAGGTCAGGCACGTCGCCGTCTGGCACGAGCAGATGGGGATGACGCCGACCGAGATCGCGGCTACCTACCCGACGATCACCCTCGCCCAGGTGCATGCGGCCCTCGCCTACTACTACGACCACCGCGACGAGATCCGGGCCGCCATCGAGGACGAGCATCGGTTCGTCGAGGAGCTGAAGGCGAAGACCCCGTCGCTCCTCCAAGAGAAGCTAAAGAGGCTCAAGGGCGAGGATGTCACGGACGATACGCTTCCACCTGGATGAGCATTGCGACCCGGCCATCGCGGCGGGCCTTCGCCTCCATGGCGTCGATGTCACGAGCACGGTCGAAGCGGGCTTGCTCCATGCCCGGGACGAAGAGCACATCGCCTACGGCGTCGCCACGGGCCGGGTCATCTTCACCCAAGACCAGGATTTCTTGAGGCACCACGCGGCGGGCGTGGAACACCGGGGTATCGCGTTCTGCTACCAGCGGAGCCGAAGCATCGGTCAAATCATCGCGAATTTGCTTCTCATCTGGGAAGCGTACGAGCCGGAAGAGATGGCGAACCGCGTCGAATACCTTTGACGGTGAAGTTCCGATCCTCTCCGCCTCCGTGCGGGGGATCAGTGATTCGCTGCGACGGCGGCGAGTACCGGCTCATCGAACGACCGATAGATCCGCCGCTTGAGCCGCATCTATCGCCCCCTCAACGCACGCTCCTGCAAGCAATCGACTTCGCGAACCCTTTCATGACCGAAGAAAAACCCGCGTCTGTCCTTGTTGGTCGCATTCTAGACTGGTCTGCGGTCGTGTGCGTCTGCCTATGCAGACTACGCAGTATTCGCATCCACATTCCGTACACAATAGGGGTCACTTCAGAAGTTACGTCATGAAGTACGCCAGGCTGGGCAGTGGGAATCTCCGGAACGGCGGCCAATGGGTTCACTGGCTCCTGGATCCCTCAGCCGGATCTGGATGCGCCGCGCCGCCACCTCGGCGTCTTCTTCCTTGCGCTCGAAGTAGAGCTCGGTCGTCCGGATGTCGGCGTGGCCGGCGAACTCCCGCACTTCGTGCATCGTCGCCCCGTTGCGGATCGCGTCGTTGATCGCCGTGGTGCGTAGCGAGGGATGCCGATGCCGCGGCTGCCCAGCCGCGATGGGTCGATCCCGGCCGCCCCGCAATATTTCTTGACCATCCACCAGGGGGTCTTGCGGTCCAGGTGCCGCCGCTCGAAGCCGCAACCGTCTGGCCGCATGGGCCGGAAGAGCGGGCCTTCCCGGTCATACCTGATACCGGCTTGCGCCACGTAGGGGCCGCACCGTATCGGCCGGCGGAGCCGGAGGAATCGGGCATCCGGCCGGGTCCGGAGCTCTCGGCCGACGCCCGGCTGGTGCAGGTGGTCCGCGCGGCGGTGGCCCGCGCCGACTATCGGGGCGATGCCTTCCCGCTGCTGAATCGCCAGCAGCCGGAACGGGCGCGCGACCGCTGGGACCGGGCAGTGGCGGAGCTGGACGGCCATCAGCGGCTGGGGATCTGAGGCGAGATCGTCTTCCGTTCAGGCGGCGTGCTGACGCTGTGCTTCGACCTGGTCGAGGGCCTCGCGGAGCGCCGCGGCAAGGAGGTCGTCGTCCACGCCCTTGCGGTGTTCGATGGTGATCCTACAGCCGGCCGCCTTGAGCGTCCGGGAGGTCGGAACCTTCCTGGTCCGGCTCACCCCCCTGTCCTTGCCCGGCTTCGCCGGCGCGCGCTTGGCCGCGGAGCGGACGGCCGCGATCGTCTCGGAGCGGCTCAGGTGCTCCGAGACCACGCGGTCGGCGATCTCTTGCTGGCTCTCGGGATCTTCTACCTTGCCGATCTCGTAGGCGGTCGCGGGCGCGAGCGTCCCCTGTTCCACCTGGTCCGGCACCGGCCCGGGCAATTCCAGGAGTGCCAAGGCCCGGACGACCGTCGGTTGAGCGATGCCGAGCGTCTTGGCGGCCTGGTTCCCCGACCAGCCGTTCTTGTCCATCAGGGCCTTGAACGTCCTGGCCTGCTCGATGGGCCGCAAGTCCTCGCGCATGAAGCAAAGGGACGGGCATTGCGTCATTCACCGGCACCTTGAGATCCGGTCAAACACGGGGCCGTCAAGATGGCTCACCGTCGGCTTGTCCACACATGGCCTGACTTTTCTCTTTCCCCTCTTTCGGACCTCGAATTGCAGATTCACCACAACCGCCTCCCCGAAGTCGAGGCGTTCCAGGTCCGGCTAAAGTCGAGGTCGCGTTGCATCGTTCCGCGCTTCCCACATAGACTGATGGATAGGCGTCCAAACAGGGAACAACGACGCTGGCTAGAGGATCGTTCGATGAGTGATATGATCACGCTTCCCGCGCCTGACCTGAGGTTGTAGGAAACGACCCCTGCTGCCTGGGAGAATGAGCAGCGCGCGTTCCTTCGCCTTCTGCCGACGTTACTGGCCACTCATCAGGGTCAATACGTCGCCGTGCACCATGGCCGCGTTATTGCCGAGGGGCCAGATCAAGTCGAAGTGGCGAAGCAAGCCTACGCACGGGCCGGATACGTTCCCATCTATGTCGGGCTGGTCACAAACGAACCGCCGCGGCCAGTCCGCATCCCCTCGCCCCGGCTGTTCCCCGGCCGAGGGATGTGATGGTTCGATACACATATAACCAGCAAGTGAGTCCTCCAGCACCCTTCGAACATGTGTCGGTGCGCCCTCCCTATGAGGGAGCTGCCGGGATCGTCGTCCCCGCCCAGATTGATACGGCCGCTGATCTGTCGGTCATACCCGGGCGGCTCGTCGATGAGCTTCAACTCGTTCCGCTCGACTCCGTCGCGGCTCTTGGATTCGGAGGCCACCTGTTGACGTTGCCGACCTACCTGGTCGAGCTCCGGGTCAGGGAGTTGGAACCGGTCGCGGTCAAGGCCCTCGCGAGCCCTGACTGGTCAGGACGACCTTTTGCAGCCACTTGATCGACTTGAAGCCGTGCGCCCACGGCACGACCATGCGGACCGCCCCACCGCGCTTCAAGGGAATCTCTCGGCCATTGAGCCGATAGGCTACCAGCGGCGGCGGCTTCCAGGGGGGGGCGTCTCCATCACCCGGTTGTAAGAGAGCGAGGACTGGAAGAGCTGGGCCGAGTCGTCGTTGTGGAACCCCCAATAGTAAACCCGGCGGACGTTTTCGACCTCGCCGACGCGTCGGATCAGCTCGCGCAGCGGCACGCCCTCCCAGAGGCCTTGGCCGAGCGGGAAGGCAATGTTGTTGCACTGGTTAGCAATGGGATCCTGACGGACTTGGCTGCAATCTTCGCGACCCGCGCGATAGGATCGTTGTTGGGTGTCGAGGAGCCAGGCGCGGCCGGTGCCGGTGCGGAGGGGGCCGGCATCGCTGTGGAGAAGGAGACGGAGGCCGGAGTGGGCGCGCCACTAGACCTGAGCACGTTCCGCAATGCACAGCTAAGAGGGGGGACAAGCATCGAGTCCATCACAATGTCGGAGGAACCGATCGTCGATGTTTCAGGTGGCCCGGCATTAGGGCATACATCGACGAACCTGGGCACCGGCGCTATGGAAATCGAAATTGCGCCGGGCTTATCTCCGGAGGAGCAGTCGATCACGATCTATCACGAGGTAATTGAAGTTGCTTCACTTCAAGCAAAGCAGCCTCCGCCGACGGTTCTCGATCTCTCCGAGCAGGAAATCGATTTGCTGGCCAAGATGGCTCATGAGCAATACGGTCTGGCGACTGTGGAGACTCTCAACCATCTATTGCGTGACTTGGGTTTTTGACATGAAGAATTTCGACGAAAATGATGTATCGATCGAACACGCTAAACTCATCGACGGTGGCGGGTATCTTCGCCTGACCCATCGTCCCAGTGGTCTCTCCGTTGAAGCTCGTTCCACCTCGACACCTATTCTGAAAATAAAAAAGACCCTGATGGATGAACTCAGGGGTAAGGTTCTGGGTGCGGGTGTCGGCAGAGCGGATGAGGCGCTAGAGACTTGCTAATCCGAACTCCCGAGGGGACGCTGCTCTCTGCTGACTTAACGGTTGGAAGACGGTGCTCCCACGACTTCGAAGCGGTCCTCGAGTCCACCCGTGCTGCTCGTGCCGACGGTTAGGCGGAATTCACCTGGCTCGACAACAAACTGGAGCTGACGGTTGTACAGACCCAGGCGTTCCGGGCCGAGCTCGAAGCGAACGGTCTTTGACTCACCCGCCTGAAGTGAGACGCGCTCGAAGCCGGCGAGCTCCTTCACGGGACGCGCAACGCTCGCGACCAGATCGCGGATGTAGAGCTGGACGACCTCGTCGCCCGGGCGATCACCGATGTTCTGAACGTCGACGCTCACGGCGAGCCGGCCGTCGGGCGGGATGTCTCGGCGGCTCAATTTCAGGTTGGAGAGCCGGAACCGGGTGTAACTGAGCCCGTGGCCGAAGGCGAAGAGGGGCTCGGAGGGGACGTCAAGGTACTTCGAGGTGTACCTGTTGCCGGCCTCCGGAGGCCGGCCCGTGTTGAGGTGATTGTAGTAAAGCGGCACCTGCCCAACGACGCGTGGAAACGTCACGGGCAGTTTGGCTCCGGGGTTCACGTCGCCAAAAAGGACGTCGGCGATTGCGTTTCCCCCCTCGGTTCCTGGAAGCCAGGCTTCCAGGATCGCGGGAACATGGTCAGCGACCCAGCCGATGGTCAAGGGCCGGCCGCTATAGAGGACGACGATGGTGGGCGTGCCGGTTGCGTGAACCGCCTTGACCAGGTCGAGCTGGTGCCCGGGCAGACCGAGCGAGCTGCGTGATGCGGCCTCGCCGCTCATCGCGGACGCTTCACCCACCGCGACGATCGCCAGCTCCGCCTGGCGTGCCAGGCGAACTGCCTCGGCGAAGCCGTCCGTCGAGCCTCCGTCGATCTCGCAACCACTGACGTGAGCGACGGTCATCCGCGGTCGACCGGCAGCCCTGGCCTGAATTCCCGCAAGCAGCGTCACCACATCCTCGACACGGCCGTCGCCGCGCCAGTTGCCGAGGGGGGGGGCCCGGTCGTCGGCCAGCGGGCCGAGCACGGCGATCGAGCGGATCTGGGGCTTCAACGGCAGAACGCCCTGATCGTTCTTGAGCAGGACCATCGAGCGGCCTGCAATTTCCCGGGCGGCCGCTCGATGCTCCCGAGTCCCGACGACATTGGCCTCGCGAGCAAGGTCAGCGTACGGCCGCTCGAACAGGCCCAGGCGGAACTTGATCCGGAGGACCCGGCGCACGGCCTCGTCGAGCACCGACCGGGGGACCAGCCCCTGCTCCACCAGTCGAGGCAGGTGATTGCCGAACAGGCGGCTCACCATCTCCACGTCAATGCCCGCCAACAGAGCCTGGCGCGCTGCATCGGCGTCGTCCACGGCGACGCCATGGGCGAGCAGCTCCTTGACCGACTCGTAGTCACTGACCACGAGCCCATCGAAGTGCCACTCCTTGCGGAGCACCTGGGTGAGTGTGAATGGATTCGCCGAGGCAGGCACGCCGTTGATGGTGTTGAACGCGCTCATGACGGTTCCCGCGCCGGCCTCCAGCGCGGCCCGGAACGGTGGGAAGTAAATGGTGCGCAGGGTCTGCTCCGACAGGTCCACGCTATTGTAGTCGCGACCTCCTTCAGCCGCGCCATAGGCGACCCAGTGCTTGGCGCAGGCAAGGAGCCTGTCCGCGGCCGACGGATCGTCCCCCTGAAATCCGCGAACCCGGGCCCTTGCAATGACGGCCCCCAGGTAAGGATCCTCGCCCGACCCCTCCGAGATTCGCCCCCATCGTGGATCGCGAGCGATATCGACCATGGGCGCGAAGGTCCACTTCAATCCCGTTGCGGCGGCTTCCGCAGCCGCGATCCGCGACGAGCGCTCGACAGCCGCCGGATCCCAACTGCTGGCCTCCCCCAGGGGAATCGGGAAGATTGTGCGATAGCCGTGGATCACATCGAAACCGAAAAGCAGCGGGATTTTCAGCCGCGATCGGTCGACGGCCATGCGCTGAGCGTCGTTGATATTTCTGGCTCCGCGCACGTTGAGAAACGAACCGACCAGGCCCCGGGGGATGAGATCGCGGTGCTCATCACGAACTCGCCAGAGGTTTGGAATGCTATTAAGCTGCTGCAACTGACCGACCTTTTCCTGGAGCGTCATCCGCGCCAGCAACTCATCGACGCGCCGTTCGGTTTCGTGGGCGGGCGGCGCTGGCCCGGCGGCCGCGCACATTGTCAGGGCGATGAGCAGGGACGGTACGGTCCGGGCTTTGCTTTCCCGCGATGAGCGAGGTGCTCTTTTCATGGCGATCGTTCTCTGAGGGACGTTGACCAGCATCAAGGCGGGATGGACAATACGGCAACATGGCTGACGCCTTAGAGTGTTCCTTCGGAGGAGAACTCATGCCCAAGATCGTACTGCTGCGCCACGGCGAAAGCATCTGGAACAAGGAAAATCTCTTCACCGGATGGACCGACGTCGATCTCTCCGAACAGGGGAAGGCCGAGGCAAAGAGAGCCGGTGAGCTGCTCAAGGCCGAAGGGTTTACTTTCGATGTCGCGTTCACCTCGGTGCTCAAGCGGGCGATTCGGACCCTGTGGATCGCACTCGACGAGCTGGACTTGATGTGGATACCGGTCGAGCATTCGTGGCGGCTCAATGAGCGCCATTACGGGGCCTTGCAGGGCCTCAACAAGGCACAGACCGCAGCCAAGTACGGCGATGAGCAGGTCCTCGTGTGGCGGCGGAGCTATGACATACCACCGCCTCCCCTGGAGGAGTCCGATCCCCGTTACCCTGGCACCGATCCCCGTTACCAGGGGTTGAGCAAGGTCGAGCTGCCGCTGACCGAATGCCTCAAGGACACCGTGGCACGGTTTCTCCCCTACTGGCACGAGGAGATCGCTCCCACAAT
The DNA here is from genome assembly GCA_049579985.1 of Isosphaeraceae bacterium. Lineage (GTDB taxonomy): Bacteria > Planctomycetota > Planctomycetia > Isosphaerales > Isosphaeraceae > Aquisphaera. The sequence continues at coordinate 7,504 of JBAUOX010000842.1, forward strand.
CCAGAGTGGCAAGAAAGTGATCATCGCCGCCCATGGCAACAGCCTGCGGGCGCTGGTCAAGTATCTCGACAACATTTCGGACCAGGAGATCGTGAGTCTGAATATTCCCACGGGTGTGCCCTTGGTCTACGAGCTGGACGCGCAGCTCAAGCCGATCAGGCACAACTACCTGGGCGATCCCGAGGAGATTGCCAGGGCGGCGGCGGCCGTGGCGGCCCAGGGGAAGGCAAAATAGAAGGGCGTCTCCTCTTCTGAAGCTCTCCGCGACCGCGACCGGGGCCGAAATGGATGCAAGCGTATCGCAAGCTCGGTCCGCCTCAGGATCCGGTGCCGGATCGGAGGCGGATTCGACTTGGCACGCGGCACGCGGTCGCTCAGAACAGGGTGTAGATGAAGGGTGCAGCCGCCGTGCTCGATAGGAAGATCAGCACACCGAGAAGAAGCATGGTGATCACGATGGGCAACAGCCACCACTTCTTGTTCTGCTTGAGAAACGCCCAGAACTCGCTGAGCAAGCTCTCGCCCTGGTGCTCTGCGGCAGCTTTTTCAAACTCGCTGGTCGGTTTGGGAGATGTCTCGCTCATGGTTGATGAATCGCCCGGAGAGAACGAAGAAATAAGTGTGGATAAGTAGGCATCAGAACTGTCTGAAATAACGCCGCGGGTCGGCGGGGATTGTCTTGGGAGACCAGTATGACTCCAAGCCCGGCCGGCGGGCACGATGAAGCGGGTCGCGACCGACGATCCGGAAGATCAGGCCGATCGGGGTGAACAGTCCATAGAACATCAGCGCGAGGATGATCTGCGAAATCGTCCAGCCAATCGGAAAAGCCAGCACCATCCAAGCCACGTAGATTGGCCGCATGGTTTGAGGCCGGATGATCCCCATTGGGCCGACGGCCAGCGCCAGCACGGTCAAGGTGGCCGCGAGGTTGGTATGCTCGCGGACGATTCCCTCCCAGGCGGCCAGGCCGCCGAAAGAGGCCAGCCACAAACAGGCAAATTGCCGTAACGTCTTGCTTGGCGGATGAAACTGGATATCAGACCATTGCATGGCTGTTCGCGCTGATTAGAAGAGAGAATGCCCGCGATGAATGGCGCGAGGCGCCCCGTCCTCAGGATGCGGGGAATCTCGGGTCAACTCACTTGTGGATCGCCAGGCCGACCTGCCCGACCGAGCCAGGGGGGCAATTATACCAGAGCAATGAGTGATTTGCCTCGTGCAGCCCTGACTTCGGCGTGTCGCCTTTCAATCCAGTTGAAACTGGGCCAGGTACTGGTCCCGGGCCATTGCTCCCGCCTTCCGCGCGGCCGCATCCTTGGTCACGACGACATCTTCGAGGACGAGGACATCCATGTCGGCGGCCAGGAAACAGCGGTAAGCATCCTCGGGGGTGCAGACAATCGGCTCGCCGCGGACGTTGAAGCTGGTATTGACCAGCACAGGACAACCAGTCAAGCGCTCGAAGGCTTCAAGCAGGTGAGTGAACCGTGGGTTGCGTTCCTCATCCACGGTCTGAAGCCTCGCGCTGTAATCAACGTGTGTCACGGCTGGAATCTCCGAACGAACCACGTTGACCCGGTGGCGGAGATCAGGATCCTGATTCATGATTCGTAGTGTCTCGGCACCGATCGGGACACGTCGATCTTGGCGCACAGGAGCAACCAGAAGCATGTAGGGACTTTCGTGACCGGGCTTCAGATCGAACCACTCGGCCGCGCGATCGAGAAGAACGGCCGGAGCAAACGGCCGAAAGCTTTCCCGGAACTTGATCTTGAGGTTCATCGTAGCCTGCATCGCCGGTGATCGGGGATCACCCAGGATGCTTCTGGCTCCAAGTGCCCGGGGGCCAAACTCCATGCGCCCTTGAAACCAGCCGACCACCTTGCCCTCGGCCAAGTTCACGGCGACATGTTCGACCAGTTCGGTCTCACTTGTAAACCGCCGGCTCTGCGCCCCCTGCCCCGCCAGGAATCGGGAAATCTGATCGGTGCTGTACCGAGGACCCAAGAAACTACCATGCTGGGTATCTCGACCTGTCAGTGGGCGCGGCTTTTCCAGAAGCTGGTGCCAGACGAACAAGGCTGCGCCGAGGGCCCCGCCGGCGTCACCGGCCGCCGGCTGAATCCAAAGATCGTCGAAATCACCCTCGCGCTGTAAGCGACCATTGGCCACGCAGTTCAGTGCGACTCCACCAGCCAGAACCAGGTGTCTCATGCCGGTTCGCTTCCGGACATGTCGACCGATTCTGAGCACGACCTCCTCGGTCACGGCCTGGATGCTGGCGGCCAAGTCCATGTGGCGTTGCTCGAGAGGAGATTCAGGGGCCCGGGGCGGACCACCGAAAAGTCGATCAAACCGTCGCCCTGTCATGGTCAATCCCTGGCAATATTGGAAATAGTCCATGTTGAGCCAGAAGCTGCCATCGGCCTTCAGATTGATCAGCCGCTCGAGAATCAATTCTTTATAAGTCGTTTTTCCATAGGGAGATAAGCCCATCAGTTTGTATTCGCCGCTGTTCACTTTGAAACCACAATAGTAGGTGAACGCCGAATACAGCAGACCCAACGAATGGGGGAAGGCGATGTGGTCGATCAGTCGAATACGGCTTTCTTGACCAACCCCAAAGGTGGCTGTGCTCCATTCGCCGACCCCATCGAGTGTGACAATTGCCGCTTGCTCAAAGGGGCTGGGGAAAAATGCACTGGCGGCATGGCTCTCATGATGGTCGGTGAAGATCAGACGGGCCTGGGATGGTGCTCCAAGAGCCTGGCGGATCGTACGCCGCATATGCAGCTTGTCTTTGAGCCATAAAGGCATGGCCAGTCGAAAGCTGCGAAATCCGACGGGTGCATGGGCCAGGTAAGTCTCCAGTAAACGCTCGAACTTTGTAAGAGGCTTATCATAAAAGGCGATGTAATCTAATTGACCGGGGGTTAGCCCGCCTTCGTTCAAGCAGAATTCCATGGCCTGGGCAGGAAAGGCGGGATCGTGCTTGATCCGGCTAAAACGCTCTTCCTGTGCGGCTGCTACTATTCGACCGTCAACCACTAGTGCAGCGGCGCTGTCGTGATAGAACGCGGACAGACCCAAAATCGCCGTCATGTGCAGTTCCGATTGAACCGCAGGCTATCGCAGGCAGCGCCGAGAATGCCTGGGCTCCAGCGCTGGATGAGGCCGGTGGTCCACACTCAACTTAGGTCCACCGATGACTTGGCAATCGAGTTCGGTGGGGTCATGAAATGCGTACCATACCTCAAACCGGGGCTGGCTTACCATGAAAATAAACCAGCGTCTGCGACGCATCGAGCCGGCTCCGCCTGTATCAATCGGTCAACACCGTCTTGAGTGCCCGGTCGATCTTAGGCAATAATGATCGTCAAGACGAGGCATTGACCCCAAAGCTTGATCTTCATTGATTCGACAATTGCGACCTTGAGTTTTCGACATGAATAACGCCATCATCGCGGCAACGAACGAAACCAGGGATGAATTGTCAGAGCTTACCAAACCACCCGCCCAGCGCGAGTGGCGCTGGATTGCCTTGATCTGCATGCTTCTGGTCATCTCGGGGGCGATTCGATATTGGCGGGACTGGCAGTTTCAAAGCCTGTCCAGGGAAAGTGAAAGGCCGCCGTTCCCGTTGAACGAGTTTCCCAAGGAATTAGGAAGCTGGCGGGTGTTCGAAGGCTCGGAGGCGACTCTCGAGCCCGATATTGCCCGGATTGCCGGTGCAAGCGACCACCTGATCCGAACTTATGTCGATGAAAAGAGCGGGGAAAGCGCGGTGGTCATGATCATCTACGGGCTGGCCTATAGGGTCTGGCCACATATACCCGATGTCTGTTATCCCGCCAACGGATTCAAGTCGGTGCCTCCACTAGATGACATTGATATTCAAATACCTGGCACGGCAAACAAAGCGCGGTTCCGCAGGCAGCACTTCGTCAAGTACAAGACAGGACAAAGAGATTACCGGGAAGTGTATCACTCGCTTCGCAACGCCGGCGAATGGGGAATTGACCTGGAGAAAAACTGGAAGATCTTTCGCTATCACCCAGGGATGTTCAAAATCCAAGTTCAGCATCAAGGCTCAAGCACCGGGAAGAATGAAAACGATTCGTCAGTGGACCAGCTTTTGGGGTTGATTGTTCGTGAAATCGATCGGCACGTCGCCGAAAAGAACTGAACCAAATGGAGAACAAGCACTCAGGCGTCCTGGTCGCGATCGGCGAATCGACCGGGACATTCCCGCGTGGTCGCGATAGAGAACAACTCACACAGGTCGCACAGGAAAAACCAACCAGATAGGTGGCTAGCGCGTGGTCGTGCCCTGCATTCTGACAAGTAGCCTGGCCACTCCTACAATCATGATCCCCAAGGCGCCGACCAAGAAAACAATCAAGACTGCGGGAATGAGATAGAGAGCCAAGATCATCTGAACCAACCTGCAGGCCAAGCTGTGGGACGTTGATCGTTCAGAAGTCCCAGCAAGCGCAGACATTGAGTTCGTTGCTTGGGACCAAGGAGCGATTTTCTCCGATGGCAGTTGAAAACTCATGACTTGCGGCCCCAATTTGGATTCCGCTGAAAGGAACGTCTGCAGCTTCTCCACGCTGATAGATCTGGAAGACTCTCCTCCCTGCTCCTTCCGGCAGAATCAAGAGTGCTTCAAGAAGGCTCGGCTCCGCCAAGAAGTTACACGGATCCTGGGTCACACCGCTCGATTTTCGACCGTTTAAGTCTTTGGTGTAAACTCAATGTCCCTGATCGGTCATGCGTGTCCCCAAGGGCTACGAGTCATTACAGAAGCGGCTTCGAGAGTTCGGAACACCCAACGATCCTTGAGACATCAGATCACACAAGCATCCTTTGCCCGGAAAGGATGACGAGATCATGCTTTCGCTCAGAACCGGGGTTCCCTCCTTTAAGAAAGTCGTTGAGAACCGTTGATCAACGACTGACCTGGGTCCATGGCGCCGATAGCAAGCCTAGCACATGCGCCGCCGCCGACTCGTCGAATAACTTGGGTAACCTGCGTAGTATAATCAATATTAGCCGCCTTTTCATCCAATCGGACCTTGAGGGCCGACTCATGTTGCTCCTGGACAACGGAGCAAGCGACTTCATGAAGGATGAGTGTGAGCCGGGATTTTGGTTTGACTAGAGTGAACGAGTTGGATTACAGTTCGACGAAGACCGACCAAAACTAAAGCTGGCTCAGGTGATCTCCATCATGGAAGGTTCGCGGCAACAGAGCTTGTTTCGCTCGATCGCTGGGCGGACGGCAGGCGGCGCGAAAGGCTCGGGTGACATCGTCCGCGGCTCGAGGAGAATCCTGACCGATACACAGTTCACCCGGATTGTCGGCAAGAGAACCAGCAGTCTGCGCCGTGGCGGCCATGGGCAAACTGCTTCCTTCTCGTTCTCTGACTTTTGATTGAGTAAACTGCACGATGGACACCACGGACAGTCCCAACGCGAACTTACCAGCCCGACTGCCGGCTGCCTCATCCCGGCTGCCGGCTCAGGTCACTGTGGCTCCCCGCGAGCTCGCGCCTGCGGCGCCTCCATCACCGATCAATTCCCGGCTGCTTTTCCGCGGGCTGGCGCGCAACTGGTGGCGTATTCTACTGGTATGGCTGGTTCTTGCGGCTCCACTGACTTACCTGATCCATCTATCTATTGAGCCAACGTACCAGGCCTTTGGTATGGTCAAGGTCGAATCGAACCAACCCGATCTCTTCGGGCCTTCCATGAATCCGTTCGGGAATGGTTCGCAGCCCACCTATCTCCAAACCGAGATCGAATCCATGAGGAGCAATCCCGTGCTCGAGCTCGCGCTGTCAGGGAATGACCCACGGATCGCGAGCTGCCCCATGGTCAAGAACTCGACCGATCCCAAGAACGATCTTCGCAGGAAGCTCGTGCTTGAGATCGTTCCGAACACACACTGGATCCGGATCGCCATCGAGTCCACGGTTCCGGATGAGGCTCGTGACATCGTCAACGCGGTCATCAATGCCTATGAAGATACAGCATTAGGCGAAGTCGAAGGCACCAGTACTACCCACAAAATGACGGTGAAGAAGAAACTCACGAAAAAGATTGCTGAAGGCTTCAAGACCTACAGGGAAGGTCTTGAGCTGAAGATCAAGGTGGCAAAAGACAAGCTGCGCGAACTCGCCAAGAACGGGAACGTCGAATTCCAGAAGCCGAACATCGGCCCCAAATCTGACGAGAACGAGCAAGCACCCCAGCCGTCTTTCAACGCCCAGTCTCTGGAGCAGTTCAGGACCACGAAAGACCACTTGATGCAAACCGAGTTTCAGATCATGGATCTCGAATCACGCCTCGCAGTCAAACAGGCGGAGGCGCAGCAGACCCAGACGGGTGGCGACACCCCCGCGCTCGCCGGCAATCAGCAGTTGCGAGATCAGGTCGCGCAGGCATTCAAGCATGACCCGGAGGTTGCCTCTCTGATCGACCAGATCAAAGCGACGACGGAAGAGCTGGAGCACACCAAAGGAGTTGCGCGGCGCGGTGCCGATCCAGCCATGGTCGCGGTCCAGAAGCGGTTGACCAAACTGAATGAAGAGTACAACGAACTCTGGGCAAGCAAGAGCGAGGAGATCCGCCAGCGATTGCTGGTTCCCACGAGTGCACCTGGAGCACCTGAGCTCGATTCGCCCACCGAGATCAAGCGCAAGATCGAAGAGCTTCGCTCAAAATGTCGTAAGCTCACCGAGCTCATCAAACAGTTCGAAGTCGACAAGCAACATTCACACACCGACGCCCTCGAGGCCACTTTCGAGCGGGACGACCTGAGCCGGTTTTACAACATGTACGATCAGGTCAACCGCAAGCTCGAACAGTTGGAGTTCACCAAAGACAAGGCAGGAATCGAGATCGATCATACCGACCTGGCCGAGCTCCCCCGGGTGCCGCATAACAACAAGCGATTGAAGTATATGGTTCTCCTGCCGGTGGCCGTCTTGTTCGCCGTTCTGGGGCTCTTCCTGCTGCTGGAGGTCAGATCCGAGCGAGTGGGCGACCCCGACCTCCTGTCCAGCCGGGTTCAGTCTGAAGTGTACGCGTTACCGCCATTGCCGACGACCCGGACAACCCGCAAGCTGAGTGGACCGGTGATCGACGACCAGATCGACCGGTTCATTCAGCGCCTTGATCACTTGCGGTTCGCGGTCTGCGGCGACCAGCAAGGCGGCAACCTGGGCCGTTGTGTGCTCGTGACCAGCGCTGTCGGCGGAGAAGGCAAAACAACGCTGGCCGCTCAACTGGCGGCGCGATGTGGCAACGCCGGGATTTCCACCCTGCTTATCGACGCCGATTTGCGGCGAGCGGCCCTTTGCCGGCTCCTGGATGTCCCCGAGGGCCCGGGCTTGAGCGACGTGCTCGAAGGCGCCAAGATCGAAGACGTTGTCATTCCCGTACAAGGGGGGACTTTCCACCTGATGTGCGCCGGCACACCCGTTCAGGATACCAGCCGCATCCTCCAGGGGCGGAACTTCCCGATGGTGGTTGCTCAGTTGCGCCGGCGATACGACCTGATCTTCATCGACTCTCCCCCTGTCCTGCCGGTTCCCGATGCGCTCATCCTGGGACGATGGACCGATGGCGCCTTGCTCGCGGCCCGGTTCGAGATCAGTCGGTCGCCCCAGGTCGAGCGAGCGCGACGGCAACTCGACAACGCGGGGATTCCGGTGCTCGGTACGGTGATCAACGGAATGCGTTCTTCCGACGCCTACTACGGCCGCTACTCCTTCGGTCGGCAGCGAACATCTTCAGCCAATCCATCCAGTACGATCTAGACTCCTCCTGTGGTCCCCACCAGCGATCGCGTGTGGGCCCGGGAAATTGTCGTCGGCCGGAACCATCATTCGGCCCCCTTGATCGCCACAACAAAAGCGACCGCCAGGATGACCTCCCAGGAGGGCCTGGCGGCTTGATCTCGTCAGGGCGAAGGCTTATGGGGTGAAAACCAGCGTATGTTCCGGGCGTGCCACGAAGGTTCGACTGGTAAAGCTGGGGACCTGTTGAAATCATTGGTTGAATCGGAAAAAATTGAAAGTACTTCAGAATTGAAGGGTGGAAGCAACCCACGCGGACGAAGTCTGCGCCTTGCTCCTGTTCTCGGTGGCGAGCTGAGCTCGATTTGCAGGTGTGGGTCATTACACGCTCGGGAGGTCAACGACCGTCGCCTGGAGGCGACGGCTTGTGTAAGGGCTATCACAACGCAAGCGTTAGACTAGAGGGCTTTGATGTTTCGGCAACAAAGCAGACGCCTGGTGGGCTACCGAAAGCACGTCTTGGATACTTCCCTAGTCCAGACCGCTGCTAGCTGCGCCCAAGCTGATGACGGGCAACCGTCTAAGCCTACCTGGCAACCTCGAAGGGAGAACACGGGCCCACCCCTTCGGGGGCCCGGCCCGGCCGTATGTCGGCATTCTCCGGTCATGTCCGGACTCGTCGTGAGACGCTCCGGTTTTCCTTTTACTGGGCTTTCTTTCTCTAACGGAGGGCGGCGATTCCCCCCCCGTCGCCTGAACGCGACAGTCCCCTCGGCGAGAATTTATGGGTAGAGCCAGATTTTAGACGGCATGCTGTTTCCCGCCTCTGATCGCAGGATCACAAGGAGTTCATTCTTGGCCCATTTCCCGTCCGTCAATGCGAATGAAGCGGCGAGCGGCCGGAACCCGTCGAAGGAGGCACCCGTTTCCGGTCGAGCTTCATCCATCTGGAATCGGCTTCGAACGCTCCCTCCTCGGCTGCTAGCCCTGGCCATTGGAATGGGAATCCTGGGGTGGGCTTACTGGCCGAATTTGCAAGA
>JBAUOX010000843.1:0-22681 GCA_049579985.1 Isosphaeraceae bacterium
GCTGCACCCAACGGCGGCACCGCCGCTGCCGCAGACGGCGGAGTGCCACTGGCGCCGGCCGTCCGCCGCCTGGTGGCCGAGAACCAGATCGATCCCTCGCGCATCGCTCCCACGGGCAGGGGAGGGCGGATCACCAAGGGAGATGTGCTGGCCTACCTTCAAGCACCAGCACCAGCCGGCGAAAAGGTCGAGACTGTTGCCCCCTCACCACCCACGGCGCCTGCCGGCGATGCCTCTCCGCCGGGGGACGCGGCCGTCCAGGCCACGGGCGGCGATCGCTCGCAGGATTCCCGTGCCACGCCCGCCGGCCGCGAGACGCGCCAGCGGATGAGCGGCCTGCGCCAGCGAGTCGCCCAGCGCCTGGTCCAGGCCCAGCAGACCGCCGCGATCCTGACCACCTTCAACGAAGCCGACATGTCGCGCGTCCAGGATCTGCGCGCCCTTTACAAGGAGCTTTTCCGCACCAGGCACGGCGTCGGCCTGGGCTTCATGTCGTTCTTCGTCAAGGCGGTCATCGAGGCCCTCAAAAACTATCCCATGGTCAACGGTCGAATCGACGGCAACGACATCGTCTACCACAACTTCCACGACATCGGCGTCGCCGTGAGCACCGACCGCGGACTGATGGTACCTGTGCTGCGCAATGCCGATGCAATGTCCTTCGCCGAGATCGAGAAGGCCATCGCCGCGTTCGCGGAAAAGGCCCGCAAGGGCACCATCACGGTGGACGATCTTCAGGGCGGAACGTTCACGATCACCAACGGCGGAACCTTCGGCTCGCTGCTCTCGACCCCCATCCTCAACCCGCCCCAGAGCGGCATCCTTGGCATGCACGCGATCAAGAAGCGCCCCGTGGTCGTGGACGACCAGATCGTCGTCCGCCCGATGATGTACCTGGCGTTCTCCTACGATCACCGCATCATCGATGGCCGCGAAGCCGTCAGCTTCCTGGTCCGGATCAAAGAGTGCATCGAGGACCCGGAACGGTTGATGCTGGCACTCTGAGCCGACTGCTGCTGCGGGGGGGGCCAGGTTCATGACAAGAGGAGCCAACGGTGGCACAGAGGTATGATCTGGTCGTCATCGGCGCGGGGCCCGGCGGCTATGTAGCGGCGATCCGTGCCGCGCAGCTTGGCATGAAAGTGGCCTGCGTGGAGAAGCGGGCGAGCCTGGGCGGCACCTGCTTGAACGTCGGCTGCATCCCGAGCAAGGCCATGCTCGACTCGAGCGAGCTTTACCACCTGGCCCGCGAACGCTTCGGCCGGCACGGTATCAAGGTCGACGGCCTGGGGCTTGACCTGGCCGCGATGCTCAAGCGGAAGAATGAAGTCGTCAAGAGCCTGACCGACGGCGTCCGCTACCTCTTTCGCAAGAACAAGGTCGAGGCCGTCCTCGGCGCCGGCCGCTTGACATCACCCACCACCGTTCAGGTCGCGGGAAGCGAAGGGGCGCCGATCGAGCTCGAGGCCGGCCACATTTTGCTGGCCACGGGATCCGAACCCACGCCTCTTCCGTTCCTCCCTTTCGATGGCAAGGCGATCGTCGACTCGACGGATGCACTTTGCTTCGAGCAGGTCCCGGACCACCTGGTGGTGGTCGGCGGCGGATACATCGGCCTGGAGCTGGGCTCGGTCTGGAAGCGCCTGGGATCGAAAGTCACGGTCATCGAGTTCCTTCCCCGCATCGTCCCCATGGCCGATGTCGAGATCGGTGACATCCTCAAGAAGAGCCTGACCAGGCAGGGCCTGGAATTCCACCTCGAGACCAAGGTCACCGGCGCGAACGTCGAGGGTGCGAGCGTGACGGTGACGGCCGAAACGAAGGACGGCAAGGCGCTCTCCGTCACCTGCGATAAGGTGCTCGTGGCCGTCGGCCGCAGACCTCACACCGAGGGATTGAACCTCGACGGGGCGGGCGTCAAGGTCGAGGCGAAGACCGGCAAGGTCCCGGTCGATGCCCACTTCCGCACCAACATTCCGACCATCTCCGCGATCGGCGACTTGATCGGGGGTCCGATGCTGGCCCACAAGGCCGAGGACGAGGGCATCGCCTGCGCCGAGATCCTTGCCGGCAAGCCCGGCCACGTCAACTACGACACAATCCCGAGCGTGATCTACACCTGGCCCGAGATGGCAAGCGTGGGAATCACGGAAGAGCAAGCGCAGCAGCAGGGGCTGAAATACCGGGTGGGCAAGTTTCCCTTCCTGGCCAACGGCCGCGCCAAGGCGATGGACGAGACCGAGGGCCTGGTGAAGGTCCTGGCCGACGCGACGACCGACCGCGTCCTGGGCGTGCACATCATCGGCCCCCGCGCCTCGGACATGATTGCCGAAGCCGTTACGACCATGGAGTTTGCCGGCAGCGCTGAGGACATCGCGCGGATCTGCCATGCCCACCCCACCCTGAGCGAAGCGCTCCGCGAAGCCGCCCTCGCCGTCGACAAGCGAGCCATTCATAGTTGATGCTCAGGCCACTTCAGGATGCGTCGCGTGTTCGACGACGCACCGCCCGTCGCGCGGTTGACGATGCCGTGGCTGATCTGGTAACTTTCCTTGAAGCGAACTTTGCCCCCCGATCCGGCCGACGTGCCGCGATCAAGGAGAGGTGGCTGAGTGGTCGATAGCGACGGTTTGCTAAACCGTTAGACTGGGCAACCGGTCTCGGGGGTTCGAATCCCCCCCTCTCCGCTATAGAGCTGAATACACCCGTCTCAAGATGGAGGCGCTCATGCTGGCACGCGAGAACGAGCCTCTAATAGGGAGCGACGGGGCTTTCCCTGATCAAGATTCGCCAATGCCTGCGAGTTGTATGCCCGACGATGCGCCTCGGGACCGCGCCGGCATTTTCATCCGCAATAGGCACACAGCATACTGGCGAGCGGCCCGTACTTACAGCGTTCTTTACTACTCATCGAGGGTCATCTCGGGCCTTTGTGCCGCTCTCTTGCCTTTCTTCGTTTCGAAGTCTCCGCCTGTAGCAACAGTGATGTCGGTAACGATTGCGGTCATCACAGTCTTGGACATGGTTTTTGACTTTGGACGAAAGATGCAGGTTTACTCAAGGGCCTCCAATCAATTAGTCATAGCTCGCCTAAAGCGGACAGGCGAGTACGAAAAATATGCCGATCTGCTCACGCTACTGTCTGGCGCGGAGGATCAGCTCGTTGACAATGCCATGTCGATCGACCAGCTTGTTAAGCGGTTACGCGACCCACCGTTGCCCCTCTGAGTTTCGGCGTATCTTGATCGGCGGCTACATCATTTCGTAGCGAGAAAGCCTAACCACTCCGGCGAAGCGGCCCTAACCATCGCCACGATGCCGGCCATCGCCTCGGGCAGGCTAGGCCATACGGCCGCGACGGCGGCCAGATCGGGGTCATTCTGACAAGTGTCGGTGGGCAAATGGTGGACAACGGACACTCGGGCGAGTCGTAAACTTTTTCCGGGATTTGGCTTTGCGCGACGAAGTGGACGGTTTGCTAAACCGTTAGACTGGGCAACCGGTCTCGGGGGTTCGAATCTCCCCCTCTCCGCTTGAACGACCAAAGAGAATTCCCGTCGCCTCCCAGGGATAATGAAATGGCCCTGCGGGAAGGCCGAAGGCATGGCTCATTCCGGAACCGGAGCGTCGTGTCTCACTCATGCCGGCTGCTCGAAGAGCACGATGCTGGCCGTGTAGCCATGGACGAAGTTCTGACCGCCGATCGGACCGATCTCGCCCATGGCGAAGAAGCCAGCGACGGGTATCGGTCCATAGACCTCGTGAATCACCCCCACGTCGTGATCGGCTTTGTCGAAGAGCCGCGTGCCGCGACCGTTGCATGTGAAGAGCAACGCCCCGGCCGGCCGGCCTGACGGTTTGCTTGCCACGAGCAGGCTGCGCAGATCTTCATCGGCGGTTTCGGCGTCGCGGACATGGAACTGGACGGTCTGGCCGACACGGACGACGTCCGTGATCTGGATGGCCCCGGAATCATCGGCCCCCATCACGTTGCGCACCAGGAAGTCGCCGCGCTGGAAAGAGCCCTGGTACTCGTTGATCACCCGGCCGATGTGCAGGCCATCCTGGATTTTCCGCTGATCGTCGCTGGAAAGCCCTTGAAACATGTCGCGCAGCGCCTCCAGCGCGGGGCGGCGGCCCAGCTCGCGGATGACGTTCTGGTCGGCCTTGGTCACGATCAACGTGTGCCCGACCGGGCGGCAGCCCTGGCTCACGACGGTTGCGATCGACAGCGGACCGCCGAGCAACATCGCCACCGCTCCATCGGGAAATGCCTGGCCGTCGAGCACGAGCTGATTGGCCCGCGGGACCTGGCTGCCACTGGCCATGCCGCCGATCACCCGCAGCCCGCGAACTTCCTCGTTCACCTGACGCAAGAAATCGTCGGTCCGGAAGGAGAAGGGGTCACCCAGCAGGAGGACCGCGGATCGCTCCGGGTCTTCGATTCCCTCGGCCCAGGTGATGCCGGACTCGCCTGGTTCGCCCAGCCGCAGCGGTCGAATCGAAACGCCCGGCAGGCTGATCGACCAAACCGAGAGGGCCGGTGATCCTTCCACCTCCCTGGCGTCACCCACAATCGACTCACCCGTGCATCCAAGGATGTGGCGAGTGCGGGCTTGTTCTAGGAATGCGGAGGCGATCCGGCCAAGCTCATCGGCATGATGCATCGACGAAAAAACCAAGGTGAGGTCGGCCGTGTCGCCGGCCAGTCCCTCGTCCAGTTGCTCCAGAACTTGATGGAACGCGGCGTTGGTGTTGCGCGCGGTGGACAGAGCCGAGACGCACTTCATGACCGGGCTGCTCCTTGAGGAGGGGAGGGCACTCTGGCTGGCGACCGATGATCGAGCCCGGTCTTCGCTCGCCGGGTTGGCTCTGATTGCGATTCGATCATGCGAGTCTGCACAAGCCGGCTATTCGTCATCCGACCAGCGTAATATAATAAAAGGGGTTGGTTCGCTCTACCGGGCCCACTCCGCGCGAGTTGAGTTTGGTTCTGGATGTCATTAAAAATCAAGACCTTGTGCCTGAAATTCTGGGATCATGACGAGCCTTCGGGGGTCGGCTGTGGCGTGGCCGGCAGGCGCGGCCGCCGGGGCGCTGCCGGTCAGCTCGTCGGTTCCGGCTCACCCCCTGCTCGATGAACCTTCCCGGCCGTTTTTCCTCAACCCGTCACTCCGGCCCGACGGCTTCTCTAACGCCACCGGACTCGTTGCATGGCTTTTGATCCCAAGTATATCCGCGATTTCTCAATCGTCGCCCACATCGACCACGGCAAGAGCACGCTGGCCGACCAGTTGCTGCTGCAGTCCGGTGCGATCACGCAGCGCGAGTTTCGCGAGCAATTGCTCGATGACATGGATCTCGAGCGCGAGCGTGGGATCACCATCAAGGCCCGGGCCGTGGCGATCAATTACACGCTCGACGGCCAGGTGTATGAATTGAACCTGATCGACACTCCCGGCCACGTGGACTTTCATTATGAGGTTTCGCGCAGCCTGGCGGCCTGCGAGGGGGCGATCCTGCTGGTCGATGCGACGCAGGGAGTTCAGGCTCAGACCGTGGCCAACGCCGTCCTGGCCGTGGGTAACGACCTGACCATCGTGCCGGTGCTGAACAAGATCGACATGCAGGCGGCACGGCCGGAAGAGATCAAGGAAGAGATCATGCATACGCTGGGCATCGACCCGGCCGAGATCCTGGCGGTCAGCGCCAAGACAGGCCAAGGCGTGCCCGACGTATTCCGGGCGATCATCGATCGCGTCCCGCCTCCCTCGGGCAATCCGTCGGGGCCGTTGCGGGCGCTCATCTTCGACTCCAAGTTCGACGACTACCAGGGGGTGATCACGTACGTTCGGGTCGTCGACGGCGCGCTGAAAGTGGGTCAGAAGATCCGGCTCATGGCCGGCGGCACCGACCACGAGGTCACGGGCCTGGGGCAATTCCGGCCGCGCGAGATCGCCTGCGACGAGCTGGGGGTCGGCCAGGTCGGTTATGTGATCGCGAATCTCAAGCAGCTATCCGATGTGCGGATCGGCGACACGATCACCCAGGTCCCTGGGGGGGCCGAGGTCGCCCTGGAGGGCTACCACGAGCCCGTGCAGGTCGTATTCTGCGGCCTGTTTCCGGCATCTCACAACCAGTTCGACGATTTGCGCACCGCGCTGCAAAAGCTGGCGCTCAATGACTCGAGCTTCTCGTTTGAGCCCGAGACTTCCGACGCGCTGGGCTTCGGTTTTCGGTGCGGCTTCCTGGGCATGCTGCACATGGAAATCGTCCAGCAGCGGCTGGAACGCGAAAGCAATCTTGCCCTGGTCCAGACAGCGCCCAACGTCACCTACGAGATCGTCACTCGCAAGGGCGAGACCCTTCATATCTCGAACCCGACGCGGATTCCCGACCCCGGCGACATCGAGGAGTTCCGCGAGCCGATCGCCAAGGTCAACTTCATCCTCCCCGCCGATTGCATCGGCGCGATCATGCAGCTTTGTGAAGACCGCCGGGGATTTTTCATCAAGACGGAGTATCTCTCACCCACCCGGGCGATTTTGACCTATGAGCTTCCCCTGGCGGAAATGATTTATGACCTGTACGACAAACTGAAAAGCGCCACCCGCGGCTACGGCACCATGGACTATGAGTTGATCGGCTATCGAGCCGGCGATCTCTGTCGACTCGACATCGTGGTGGCGGGCCAGAAGGTCGATGCGCTTTCCGTCGTCGTGCACCGCGCCCACGCCGACCGGCGCGGTCGGAAACTGGTCCGCAAGCTGAAGGGGGAAATCGACCGGCACCAGTTTGAGGTTGCCATCCAGGCGGCCATCGGCAGCCGCGTGATCGCCCGCGAGACGATCTCGGCCCTGCGCAAGAATGTGACCGCAAAGTGTTACGGCGGCGACATTACAAGAAAAAGGAAACTTCTCGAAAAGCAAAAGGAGGGGAAGAAGCGTATGAAACAGGTGGGGAACGTCGAGATTTCCCAGGACGCTTTTCTGTCGGTTCTCGACGATACCGACGATTGACCGGGCGAGGGTCGGGAACAGTCTCGGCCGGAGTTCACTGCCGCCGGGTTGAGTGGGACGGATGCTGGAAAATGCGGCTTCTGGAAATGCACCGGTCGCGCTGAATTCGTAGGGTTTAGGTGCAGCCTGCCGATCCAGTCCAGACGAAAAGATTTCGAGCGAGGCACAATGACCAATCACACGTCGGCCGGGAAACCTCGTTCGCAGGAGAATCCGGCGGTGGGCGTGGTGCGCCAGACGGTTGACCTGGTGGTGGTGCTTTGTCTCGGCGTGCTCATGTTCCGCACCTTCTCGGCTGAAGCGTATGTCGTGCCGACCGGTTCGATGGCACCGACGCTGATGGGTCATCATCGCGAGCTGACCTGTCCCAACTGCGGGTTCGTCTTCGTGATCGGCGTCGATGAGGAGGGGCATCCACCGAGGCCGGTCTGCCCGAACTGCGGGAAGAACGACCTGGACCGCGTGACGGCCGTCGAGTGCAACGGAGACCGGGTCCTGGTCCAGAAATTCCTCTACGATTTTCGTCCTCCCCGGCGGTGGGAAGTAGCGGTCTTCCACTTCCCCGGCGAGCCGGCCCAGGCCTATGTGAAGCGTGTCGTGGGGCTGCCGGGAGAGTCGGTGCAGATCGTGGACGGAAATATTGTGATCGATGGCAGGGTCGCGCGGAAAAGCCTCGATGAGCTGCGCGCGATGCAGATCCTGGTGCATGACAGCCGCTATGTTTCTCAAGATTCCGACCGGTTCCCGCGGTGGGTTTTCCTGCGAGCCGCACCACGGCACCGGCCAGCCAGCGGCTGGAGCCGGTCAGAAGGCAGGTTCGTGCACGAAGCGGTCAAGTCCGCGCCCAATGAGCCGGATGACCGTCTGGACTGGTTGGTCTACCGGCACTGGGATCCCGTACTCAATCGGTACGGGCCGATCCGCGACCACTATGCCTACAATGGCGGCGATCTGGGCACGGACAATGTGGTTCCCGACCTGTCGCTCGAGGCGCGACTGACACTCGGCTCGGAAGTCGAGATGATTGCCGTCGTGATTCGATCCGGCGGCGACCGCTTCCTGGTTCGGATCCCGGTCCAGGGCGAGGGCTCGGTCGAGGTGGCTCGGAACGATTACAAGCAGCTCGTGGTTCCCTGGGCAACTCCGCTGGCCGAGGTCGACCGTTGGCCGTGCACGGTCATGCTCCAGGCTACGATCGTCGACCACCGCCTCACCGTAACACTCGACGGGCAGCCTCTTTTTCAACCCCTTGATTATGACAATCCAGTCGCGGGACCACCCGGCGACGAATCGCCGATAGCCCTGGGGGTGCGGGGCGGAGCGCTGAGCGTCACCGATCTGAAGATCTTCCGGGACGTTTACTACACAAGCGCTCTGGGCAGCATCCCGCGTCATCTTCACGGCGTGAATGGGCCGTATCAGCTCAAGGACGACGAGTACTTCGTGCTGGGCGACAACAGCCCGGTCTCGAACGACTCGCGGTTCTGGCCGGGCAGCCCGGTGGTGCCCAGGTCGATGTTTCTGGGCAAGCCGTTCCTGGTGCACCTGCCCGGGCAAGTCGTGGCCCTGGAGGTCTTTGGTCGATCGGTTTACTGGATTCCCGATCCAAGGAGAATCCGGTATATTTACTGAACGGTCTTTCGTGATGCTGGGACGGCGAGGCTGCTGCCGAGCCTGAAGATCCAACTCTCGGCGGACCGCCCAGGGCGAGGGGGCTCCCCACCCTCCGGGCCGACCCCACTCGTGGGGTTCCCCCCGCCCGGCTTGCGGGGACGGATACCTGGGTATCCCGGCATCGTGCAAGGTGATTTTGTGCTGGCACGCCCCGCGCGGAGACTTGGTTTGTGGGGGCGTGGGAAATCAATACGGCAAGACCGGTCGCCCTGCCGGCCGTCCGGACCGAACGAGAGAAGAGCCGACGATGGGACGGACCGCCGCAACCGTGAAGCCTGACCCGGGCCCCCGCAAGACCGCGCTGGAGGAGGACTCCAAGCCCTTTGAGAGCCATCGTGAAACGGTCGAGGCGATCGTGGTCGCCCTGATCCTGGCGCTGGTGGTCCGCGGATTCGAGGCCCAGGCCTTCGTGATTCCCACTGGCTCGATGGCCCCGACACTGATGGGCCGCCACAAAGAATTAAGCTGCCCTCAATGCGGCTTCGTCTATGCCGTGAACGCATCGCAAGAGGTCGAGGGGCCTTCGTTTCCCCGCCAGGTTTACTCGGGAATCTGCGTCAATTGCCGGTACCAGGCGCGCGGACTGACGGAAGCGCCCAGCTTCAAGGGCGACCGCATCCTGGTGATGATGTTCCCGTACGACCTGCCCATCCTTCCCGGCTCATCGCCTCCGGAACGATGGGATGTGGTCGTCTTTCGCTATCCCGAGGAGCCGGAGGTCAGCTATATCAAGCGCCTGGTCGGCCTTCCCGGCGAGACCATCCGCATCACCCATGGTGACATCTACGTCAAGCGGCCCGGCAGCGCGACCTATCGCCTCGAACGCAAACCGCTGAAGCATCAGATCTCGATGCAGATGGGCGTGTATGACGACCGGCACCGGCCGCGGGCGCTGGCGGATCGCGACGAGTGGCGGCGCTGGCAATCCGCTGCAGCAGGCGGCTGGAAGATCGTCGATCCCAAGCTCAGCCAGTACCGGGTGGAGGCAACGCCCCAGGATCAGTGGGTCGAATTGCGCTACAAGCACCTGGTTCCCGACCCCGAGCAGTGGGACGCCATCCTCGCCGATCGCCCCCTGCCACGCGAGCCCCGGTCCACGTTGATCACGGACTTTTATTCCTACAACACCAACCTCTCTTCCGACGGTTCCAGCATCGTCGAGGACCCGCGGGAGACCAGAACGGCGTGGATGCAGCCGCACTGGGTGGGAGACCTGACGCTTTCGGCCAGCGTGGACGTGACGTCGCCCAAGGGCGAGCTCTGCCTCGAGCTGGTCAAGGGCGGCCTTCCGCATCGGTGCATCATCAACGTCCAGACCGGCGCCGCCCGCTTGACACGCGGCGAGCAGACGTTGCTCGAGCACGACTCGCCCATCAAGGGGCCGGGCCGCTATCAGGTGGATTTTGCGAACGTGGATGATCGCCTGACGTTGTGGGTCAATGGCCGGTCCGTTTACGAGTCCGGCGTGGAGTATGAGCGGGGCGATGAGGTGCCGATCCCCACGGCCGCCGATCTCCTCTCGCCAGCGGGGGTTGCCGTCCGCAACGGCTCGGTCACCGTGAGCGACCTTGTCCTGAAACGAGATATCTACTATACACAGTATCCTGGCCAGAACGATTACTGGCCCGTGTTCGAGAATCGTGAACCGCGCAATATCGTGGAACTCTTCGATTTCCTTGCCGATCCCGCCCAGTTTCCCAACCTGGCCAGGGTAGGGTTTAAAGAGTACGAGCTGGGCGAGGAACGGTTCCTGATGCTTGGCGATAATAGCCCTTGCAGCAAGGATAGCCGGGGGTGGGACAAGAGCGACCGTGATTGGGACCCCTCCAACCGCAGCTCGTGGGAGGTGCCGCGCAGCCTGCTGACGGGAAAGGCATTCTACATTTACTGGCCGCACGGAGTGCCCTTCGGGCCGGACATCCGGTGGAACCGCGACATCAGGCTGCCTTTCCGACCCTACGTCGAACGAATGAAGTGGATCCGCTGAGGCCTTCCGGGGCTCGGCCGTGGAACCAATCGGGACACCCGGGCCGGAGTTGACCCGGACCCCGGCCGCGATCAAGGAGGATCGAGCCATGCCGATTTTGGAAGTCCGCGGGTTGGAGAAGTGGTACGGTCGCAGACAGGTGGTCAACGGCGTCGATTACGATGTCGATCGCGGCGAGGTCGTCGGTTTGCTGGGACCCAACGGCGCTGGCAAGACCACCAGCTTCCGCATGACGATCGGACTCATCGACTCGGACGGGGGCAAGGTCAAGTTCGACGGCAACGACGTCACCCGGCTGCCCATGTATCAAAGGGCGCGCGCCGGTATGGGCTACCTCGCCCAGGATTCCAGCGTTTTTCGCCAGCTCTCGGTCGAGGATAACCTGATGGCGATCCTCGAGACCCGCCCGAACATGACGCGCAAGCAGCGTAAGGCGCGGCAGGATGAGCTGCTGAACCAGTTCGGCCTGGCCACGATACGTAGGACCAAGGCCAACCGCGTCTCCGGCGGCGAGCGGCGCCGGCTGGAGATCGCGCGGTCGCTGATCACCGAGCCCAAGCTGATCCTGCTCGACGAGCCGTTTGCGGGCATCGACCCCAAGACCGTCGCCGAGATCCAGGACCAGATCCGCGCCTTGGTCGAGACCTACAACATTGGCATCCTCTTGACCGACCACCAGTTTCGCGAGACCCTGGAAGTCACTGACCGCTGCTACCTGATCCGAGAGGGGCGCGTCTTCGTCTACGGCAACCGCGAGGAAATCCTCAACAACCCCGAGGTGCGCAGGCATTACATCGGCGAGCGCTTCGACGTCGGCCACCTGCTCGAGAAGCGGCGTCCGGTCGCGATCACCCAGGCTGCCGGCCGGGCCGAATCGCACGACGCGCCCTCCGCCCCGGTGCCGGCCGAACTTCCCGACCTGTCGAGCCGGCAGATCATCATCGCGGACATCTCCATTCCCCTGTCGGACAACCTGCCAGGTCAGGCGGCCCGGCCCGAGTACGGAATCGACGACGATGACGATCCCTTCGCCACGCTCGAGCAACCGAGCTGAGCACGGGGGAAAGGCGGGCTTCACGAAACGAGGCCTTGAGAATGACACTCGCTTCCTATCACATGAGCACATGGGCCGTCGGGATGCCCGCGTTACGTTGGGCGTTCAGCATGGCATCAAACGCAGCCATCTTGTAGAGCGCGCCGAGCGTGGGAAGGTTGAAGCAGAACTCGTCGAACATTTTCGCCCCGGCATGGGCAAGTATCGCCATCATCCCGATGTGCACCACGTCGGTGGCCTGCTCGCCCATGATGTGAGCCCCCAGCAATTCCAGGTCGGGCAGGCGGAAGAGCAGCTTGAGGAAGCCATGAGTGTCGCCGCAGATCTGTCCCCGGGCGTTGTCGGCGTACGATGCGCGGCCGACGACGTATTGGATTCCCTTGGCCTTGAGCGAGTCCTCGGTCTCACCGACCATCCCGATCTCGGGAATGGTCCAAATGCCGTGCGGCAGGTGCCGGGGCGTTCCGCTGTAGACCCCCAGTCCAAAGGCATGCCGGACCGCGCGGCGGGCCTGCTCCATGCTGGTTGAGGCTAGGGCCGGAAAGCCGATCACGTCACCCGCGGCGTAAACATGGGGGACGTTGGTTTGGAACGAAGAGTCCACCGGAATCAGCCCGTGGTCGCCGACCTTCACCCCCGCGGCGGGCAGGTTCAGGCTCTCGGTGTTGCTGTGCCGCCCGATGGAGACCAGCACCTCGTCGACGGTGAGCTCCTGCCCCGAGCTGAGCTTGAGGGTGAACTGACCGGGGTTCCCCGGAACGGCCGGCTCGTTCGTGGTGCACGATACGGCGCGCTCCTTCCAGTGGAACACAATGCCGTTGCGCTCCATCTCCGTGACCAGGGCTCGCGAGATCTCGCTGTCGAGAAACGACATCAGCACGTCGTGGCTGTCAATGAGATGAACTGTGGTCCCGAGCGCGGCGAACGTGCAGGCGTATTCGCTGCCGATGGTCCCCGCGCCGACCACGGCCATGGTCCTGGGGATATTGACCAGGTCGAGCAGCGTATCGGAGTCATAAACTCCCGGGCCGTACGGAAACATCGCGGGGCGCACGGGCGACGAGCCTGTAGCGATCAGGATGTTCTCGCCGCGGATCGACAATTCTCCATTATTGCTAGCCGCGTCGGCCTTGTGCTGATCCTGCGCCTGGCTTTTTGGTATCGTCCGCACACGCACCGTGTGCGGGTCCACGAACGACGCGTCTCCAAAGAGGACATCGGCGTGGAAGGCATCGAGCTGCTGGGCGAACATCGCATTCAGGCCGCTCTTGACCGTGCGCTCATGTCGCAAGAAGTCGGCAACGGTCGCCTGCCGGCGGATCGAGAGGTCCACGCCGTAGAGATCTCTGGACCTCAGTCCGGACAGGGCCACGGCCGTCTCGCGGAGCGTCTTGCTGGGCACGGTTCCCGTGTTGGCCCCCGCGCCGCCGAGCTCATGATGCCGGTCGACCAGCGCCACGGACTTGCCCAGGATGCAGGCCGTCGTCACCCCGTAGAGGCCGGCGGGACCACCGCCGATGACGATCAAATCATACGTCTTTGGCTCGTGACTCATCGTGATCCTCGCCAGTCGTGTTCGGTTTCCCGCATTGCACGCAAAGTGTATTCCCGTCCGAGAAGACCCCGGTTCGCCCATAACGAATCCCGATGCCGTCCGGGTCGGGTCAAGGACGATCCTACCGAAGAAAATAGAACACGGGAACTTCTCTCGCCAATGCGGGGGAAGCACCCGTGCTCACGCTGCCGGATCAGGATGGAGATTCTCTGGGCTTGGCCGCAATACTGTTGAACTAGCAATAACAGCCTTGGCCGAAGGAACTTCGGGCTCCCTCTCCCCTCGCGGGAGAGGGTTGGGGTGAGGGGGGCTGGGCATGACTAATCGCCTTGTCCGAAAGGTCAAGCTGACTGGTGCGACCCCTCACCCTACCCTCTCCCGCAAGGGGAGAGGGCGAAATAACCCACTGCTTGCCATGACTTTACGGGTATTTCAACCGCCGCCCCCGCAACTGGTGCCACAGTGACCCGAACATCCCCAAGAGGCGAGTTTGCGCGGGCTGTCCTCTTTTCGTGTTCCTGGTCCTGTTTTGGTTTCTCTGGTTCTCTGGCTCGGGCTCACCGGGCGGGCCGGACAACAGGCCCCGGTACTTGCCCCTTTCTCTCTTGCTCATTCGGACGATCACATCGCTGGTCCTCAGCCTGAGAGCTGCGCGCTTCCATCGGATGAACTTCATTTCATACCGTGACATTGAGGAACAGCCTCATTTGGGACCCTTTGGGAAACTTTTGTTTCTTTAGAACAACATATCTCGCAATTCCCCTTCCGCTTCACTAGAATGAGCCCGGCTAACGAGAAACCGATCGCTCCGAATCATGCGATCATGCAGCAGCTTTCCTTCGATGCAGATGTGTTTGGCGTCCCTGCTTTTCCTTTTACTCGGAGGTATTTGAAACATGAGAACGAGACGGATCACGAGTGCATTGCGGGCGGCCTCGCTGGCGGCTGGATTCCTCTGCGTGCTTGCCGGCCTGAGTGGTCATGCGGCAGCGACCCCCGTACCACCAGTACCCGAGATCGACGCCGGCTCCATGGCCAGCGCCTTGACGCTCCTGAGCGGTGGACTGCTCATCATCGCCGGACGGCGTAAAGGCAAGTAATCGATCGACATAGTGTTCGTACTAGACTGGGGGGGCGGCACGGCCTGACCGGCCGTCCCTCCCTCCCTCCGGCTTGCGAGCCGTTTCGCAACGTCGGCGTCGAATGAGACCTCTGCCGGTCTCGCGCTCTCCTGATTGACACGCTCCTTTGGGACGAATCTCCTGTGCTCTCCGCCGAGTCGGTTCCGTGGGCCTCTCATCAGGGTTTGCGACGTCGCGTTCTGCCCCACCTCTTCTGGGTCGCCTGGCTTGCCCTGCTCCTAGGTGAAGCACTCGCGCTCTCGCTTTCTGTCGATACAAACATTCCGAGCGTTGCCAATCACCCCGCGATGATGGTCCGGATGGTTGCTCGGTCCTCTTCCCTGCTTCGGCTGGGAATGTGCGTGGGCACCGTCACGGCCACGGCGCTCCTGTTCTCGTCCCAGTTTCGCGAAGACCTGGGAAGCTTACTCAAAGAGGGCAGGCTTCATCGCCTTGTCCCGGCGTGGATCGCCGGTCATCTTGCGGCTTATGCGGTTTTCTTCTGGTTGACGAAGCGGCTGATCGAGGGCATCGCCCAGCCTGAAAACCACGACCTGCGTGTGATCGTGTGGATGTGCTGCGGGGCGGCCGTGCTGATCTCGTGGTGCCTGGCCGCGATGTCGATGCGGTTCTGGGTTCAGGTGGTGCGCCGAGGCTGGCCCGTGCTGCTGGCCGGGAGCGTTGTCGGCGTCTTCGCCCTGGGCATCGGCAACTCGACCGGAAAGCTGTGGGATTCGTTACACAGCTCGACCTTCCGGTCTGCGCAAGGCGTCCTGCACCTGTTCGCGCAGGATGTCGTCTGCCATCCGAAGACCCACGAGCTGGGGATCGGAGACTTCGTCATCTCGATTGCGCCGGTGTGTTCCGGGTTCGAGGGGATCGGCCTGATCTGGGCATTGCTGGGCGCGTACCTCTTGCTCTTTCGCAAGGATCTGCGCTTTCCCCAGGCCTTGCTCCTGATTCCGCTCGGCACGGTGGTCATCTGGTCGTTCAACGTGCTGCGAATCGTCCTGCTGGTGATCGTGGGGGCCTCAGGACGCCCCGACGTGGCGCTGGGAGGGTTCCATTCCCAGGCCGGCTGGCTGGGGTTCAACATCGTGGGCCTTGGGCTGGTCGCGATCTCGCGGCGGTTCCGGTTGTTCTCCAGGGTCGATACGAGCGGTGAGTCCCCGCCTATCAACCCTGCGGTTACCAATCCGACGGCGGCCTACCTCGGGCCCATGCTGTCGATCGTCGCGACCGCGATGATCACGGGGGCGATGTCGAACGGGCAGTTCGACGCTCTCTACCCCGCGCGGGTTGCGGCGGCCGGGTTGGCTTTCTGGGTCCTGCGGAAAGGATATTCCGGCCTGCGCTGGTCCTGGTCGTGGCCGGCCGCCGGCATCGGAATCCTGGTCTTCGCCCTGTGGATGGCCCTGGAACCGCTGAATTCCACTGCGGCGGCGGACACATCGCAGACGATTCCCAGGGCCCTGTCCGGGATGCCCATGTTCGCGGCTGCCGCCTGGCTGGCCTGCCGGGTGTTCGGGTCCGTCGTGATGGTTCCACTGGCCGAGGAGCTGGCCTTTCGCGGCTACCTGGTCCGCCGCCTGATCGCGGCCGATTTCGAGAGCGTGCCCGCCGACCGGTTCACCTGGCCCTCCTTCCTGATCTCCTCACTTCTCTTCGGTGCGATGCACCAGCGCTGGGTGGCCGGAACCGTCGCGGGCATGCTTTATGCCCTGGCCCTTCGGCACCGGGGCCGCCTTGGCGACGCAGTGCTGGCCCACGCCACGACCAACGCCCTGATCGCCGCCCTCGTGCTGACCACCGGAGCCTGGTCGCTCTGGATGTGAGCGCGGGGGCTCGAACGGCCGTCTGCCCTGAAGGAAGCCGGAGAGGCGTTGTTTACTTGCCGCTTGCCGGCCCCGCCTTCGCGGCCAGCGACCGCTTCAGTCCGGCGCTGGCCCGGGGGTTGTCGGGCTTGAGACGGAGAGATTCCTGGTAGTGAAGAACGGCTTGACGGAGATTGCCTCTCTGCTCCTCCGCAAGGGCCAGGTTCGCGAGGATGGCGGGATCTTTCGGCAGGGGCTGAGACGCACGGCGGATAAGCGCTACAGCCTGGTCATGAGACCGAGCCGGGCATGAGACACGCTCAGCAGGTTCGTTATCGAGGGGGAGTCGAGAACGCGGAGATGAAGACCGAAAGGCGGGTGGTGCGGTCAGTCCTGGGAGAAATGGTGCCTCGGGGGAGTGCCTTGAGATCGGGCACGACCCCGAGGTTGGCTTCATCCGTCGCGCGATGAAGCCAGGCGACGAATCGCTGGCTTCACCCGCGCGACGTGAGTGGTTGACGGATCGGGCTCAGGCGCCCTTGGCCTTGCGGCGACGCAGGCCGTAGAAAATGAACCCCGCGCCGCCAAGACCAGCGATCGCGAACGTCGAGGGCTCGGGGGCGGCGTAGGCGGCGACGAGGGCTTGGAGGGGCGTATTATCATTGTTGTAGCCATTAGGGCTGAGCCACAAGAAATTGCTGACCGGGTCGGTGCCCACGCCGGTCAGGTCGGTTAGCATCTGAGCGCCAACAGTACCTGTACCCGTACCCCCTGTCAGAACGAACGGCCCTGCACCGTTATTGTAATTACCGTTATCGTAGATCTCCGTCCAGATCGCAGCCTGGAGTGCATCCTGTTGGGTGGAGGTGGTTGCCGTACCGCCGTAATGGGTCAACAGCCACGCGATCGCGCCAGCGTTGGGCATGTGCACGAGACTAGTGCCGTTGGACCAGGTGTTACCAAGGCTTTTGCTCCCGTATACCGCCGTCCCGTTGGTCGTGACAGCGTTGTTCGAGTAAGTCCCGGGAGCGTTAATTTCATCCGGAATGTCGATGCAATAGACATACGCCAGTGAAACGCCACCCAGGGAAGAAGGCCCAATGGGGCCTCCGCCGCCATAGCTATTCCCGTTGAGTGTGTAGCCGAAATTCGAGTTGTAGTTACCGCCCAAGGCGAGAGTCTCGGTAACCTGGGCATGAACCCGGTTCTCGCAAGTAAGACTTGCGACCAGGCTGAGCACCGCGACAGCGGAGCAGAGCGAGAATTTCTTGATCCTCATGTTGAACCTCCGATGAGAGACGAATGTGGGTGAGCCTACGCGGCTCACCTCAAGCCGATTGGCATCGTGCGCTTGCTCGTTGCTTGAGCGTTCGAGGAGTTGGTCGCATCGATGCCGGTTCCTGCGACTGTCCTTCTTTTCCCGAGTGAAGCAATCATTTATGGAAGGAGCTCACCTCGCATTCCTGATGGGTTTTCCCGGTCTCCGGCTGTAGGACACGTGCCGACGGATGACTCCCTGTGAATTGAGGCGCGAGCCAGCCGGAGTGGAATTTTTCACCGGAGGGAAACTTCGCGCCACAGCTTGCGATACGTCTCGCGTTCCAGGGGATCGATGATCTCTTCGTTCAGGCCCAACGCCTTGGAACGCTCGAGCGCCTTGCGTGCCTCAGAGGGTGACTTTGTCATCTGGTAGGCTCGCGCCAGATGGAAATAGTAAGTCGGTTTGTCGGGTCGTGACCTCACCGCTTCACGGAGAGCTTCTACGGCTTTGTCGCCCTGATTTAACTGCATCAGGATGACGGCCCTTGTGTCCAGCAAGGTTGGGTTAGGGCCGGCGATATCGAGGGCTCGGTCGACTAGCTTGAGGGCCTCCTCCGGGTTGTCTTCGCGCAGGGCCAGTTGCCAGGCCAAGTTGTTCAGAGCCTCGACGTTATCCCGGTTCGCCCCTAGCGACCGGCGGTAGATCGCTTCGGCTTCCGGGTAGTTCCCTTGCAGGGTGCGCAGGTCGGCCAGTTTCGTGTTCAAGACGAGATTGTCGGGTTTCTGATGGACCATCTCCTGGAGCCAGGCTTCCACTTTCCGACGCTGGGGTTCGGTGACCGACTTGGCCTTGTAGATCGCCAGGCCAGCCAGGGCCACGGCCTCCGGGCGCCATGTCCTTACCGCCGATTCGCACAGGTCGAGGGCCTCCTGTGGCCGATCTTGCCGGGCCAGAAAGTCGATCAAGGCCAGAACCCTTGCCGTCTCATTGGGGTTCCGGGCCATGTCGGCCCGATACGCCTGCTCGGCCTCCTTCAGCAGGCCGAAGCGATCGAAAAGGACAGCGCCGACCCTCATCTGGTCCGGGTTCTGTTGAACGTAGTTGCGGATTAGTAGGGCGAGTTCGCGGTCTTGCTTACGCGCTCTTAGAAGCTTGGCCTCCAGGTCCAACACCAGCCCGGTCTGATCGCCGGGGACGAGGGGCTTGAGTGCTCGGAGCCATTTTTCGGCTTCATCGAGCTCGCCAAGCCGAGTCAACAGGTTCACATAGAAGACCAGGTGCCGCGGCTGGCGGCGGCCGTCTTCCAGAACCTTCCGCATCTCGGACCGGCAGTTCGGCCAGTCGCCCTCAGCCGAGTAGAGCGTGACCAGAAGGAACCGCTCGCGGGGGGTGAGCTCCTGCGCTCGGTCTAGAGACTCAATCGCCTGGATCGACTCTTTGCGGCGGCTGAACTGCATCGAAAGCAGGACCGCCCGCATTCGCTGTGCGTCGAGATCGTTCGGGTCGGACTTGAGGTTCTGTTCGACGCGTCTCAACGCCTGCTCGACTTGCTCCGGTTTGACTCCAGCGGCGAAGCCCAGCATCATCTCGGACCGCTTCGCCCAGGCCACGTCAGCCTGAGACGCCTTGGTTTCCGGCTTGAACAGTTCGGCGACCAAGGGCGCGGCCCGGTCGGGGTAGTTCTGGTCGAGGAAGAAGCTCGCGGCAAGCCGTAGCGTCGCCGCGTCGTGCGGCCGGTCCTTGATGGCTGCGCGGAATAGGGCTTCGGCCTTGCTCGCCTCGCCGGTAGTCCAGTGACACTGTGCGAGCGTCAAGGTTGAGCCTACCGGAGAGAGTGCCTTCTCGGCTGCTGCGGCTGCTTCCCTGGCGGCCTGGGCCTGGTTTGTGCGGGCTAAGTACTCGACCCACGACCGCCAGGTCTCCGGGACAGATGGGGCGAGTTTAACGGCCTGACGAAACTCTTTCCCTGCCTCCTCTACTTTCCGGGAGGTCATCAGGATGCGTCCCAGTGCGAGATGGTCGCCGTACCTGGTCGAGCTGGCGGGGATGACGCTTCGGGCGAGGGCAAAGCCGCGCTCGTAGTCCTTTTTGCGGATCGCGTTGAATGCCGTTGCGATTGCGAGATCCTCGGCCGCGATTCCCCTGTCCCGCAGATTCGTGACCAGCCGGTCGATGTCGTCGAATCGCTTTTGGTCGCTTAACACGCCGATCAACCGTCGTACGATCGCGGGTTGGGAATTCCCCAGGTCGATGGCCCGCCGGTAGGCGGCAACGACATCGTCATCACGCCCCTCGAGCTCGGCAATCTCAGCCTGGAGCAGCGGGGCACCCCACCAGTCCGGTCGTCGTTCGGCAAGCTCGGACGCCAACCCACGTAAGACGCCGAGGTCGTCGGCACTCGCTTTCCGGGCTTTGTTTTCGCCCCGACGAGCCTGGTCAATCAATAGTGTCGCGTGTGCAAACCGCCAGAAGGTCCCTTGTTCTCCTTCCGCTTTACGCATCGAACTCACAAGACCGAGCGCATCGGCATGGTCGGCCGCCTCCATGGACAGGTTGAAAAGTGCGAGCAACACGCGCAGGTTACCGGGCTCTAGTGCCACCAGTTCGCGCCAGTATTGTCGCGCCAGGGTCGGCTCGCCGCGGAGCATCTCGACCAAGGCTAGCCGATCGAGAAAGTCGGGCCGGTTGGCATCGGGGATCTGCCCCCGCGTTTCTGCCAGCTTCGCCACCGCCGCCTTGGCCGCGTCACCGGCCTCGAGGCCCCAGTAGTCAAGGCGAGCCAGTTGAAGGTCGAGGTTCGGCCCCAGATCCTTTGCCGCTTGCTCGAGGATCTGCAGGGCCGCGGTGCTCTCGCCTTTGCGCTGGGTTAGCCGGGCCAGAGCCAGCCGATACTGGAGGTTTCGAGGATCCTTCGCCTGCGCCGACGACAAGACCGACAAAGCGTTCGCCAGGCGATCTTGAGCGAGCAGCAGGTCGACGCGGAGGATGACGAGCTTCTCGATCTCTCGGGGCAAAGCTTGCTCAGCCTGAACAAGGGAGTGCTCGGCTTCCTGCCAGTTCCGCTGGTCCCGAGGCTGACGACTTGTCTTTTGAATCAAGAGACGCACCAGATCGAGCCGCAGCTCGGGCTTGCGCTCCACGATCGGCAGCAGCATCGCGATCGATTGGTCCAGCTTGTCTGATCGAGCCAGAGACCGGGCAAGCTCGACGCGCGCAGAGTCGGGGGCCCGATCGCTCTCGACGAGCTGCCGGAGGGCATCCAGGCGATGCTCCTCGGCGCCCACGCGTCCGTAGCACTCGGCCAGCATCAAGTTAATTCTCGGGGTGATCATCGTGTCAGCGACAAGCACGGCCCGCGCGCTTTCCAGTGACTTGATCGCCCCATCCCACCGCTGCTTCGCCATGGAGACTCGACCATCCAGGTACTGGGCATAGCCATCGGCCAGACCGAGCCGTCGCAGCCGCTCGATCCACGCGATCGCGCCCTCCTCACCGTCAAGTTTGTTCCCGCTGATCAGCGTCTCCGCCAGCAGCATCTTGAGCGGGACGTTCGAGGGGACCGCGGCGATCCCGCGGCGGAGGACAGCCTCGGCGCGGTCGGCGTGGTTCTCGGCCATCTCGAGCTCCGCCGCCATCTGGTAGAAACCGGCGTTCTCGGGATGGCGGTCAAGACCGCGGTCGATGTGCTTCCTGGCCCCGACGAGGTCCTTGCTCTGGCGGGCGAGCTCCGCGGCGGCGATCAGCACTTCGGCGTCGTCGGGACCAAGCTTCAGGGCCAGTACGATGTCGCTGCTGTCGGCTGCGGGGCCGAACTCACGATGGTAGCGCCAACGGTTGACATGGGCCAGCGCGCTCTTCGGGTTGGCCTTGAGCATTTCCTCGATCGCGCGGTCGGCGGCTGCCGGGTTCTTCAGATCCTGCCGCAAGAGGCGAGCCAGGCGGTCAAACGTGACGACCCGCGTGGAATCGAGGGCGATCGATTTGCGGTAGTGCCGCTCGGCCTCAGCGAACTTCGACTCCGGCTGCTCGCACTGGCCCAGCAAGTCTTCCAGCTCGGCGGCCTCGGCCGCCTTATCCGGGTCCGGCTGGATCGCATCGTTCAGGTGGATCAGATGCCGCCTGGCGTCGTTATGACGCTCGAGCTCGATGGCAAGCTCGGCGCACCGCCGCTCGAGCTTGCGATCGTCCGGGTTCTTCCGCAACGCCTCTTCATTGACCAGGAAAACCCGTTCGCGACCACGGGGGTTTTTGGTTTGTCCGTCGGTCAGCCGTGCGAACCAGGCCCAGGCGGCGCTGTCCTCGCGCTTGAGGCCGAGGTACAGAGATAGCGACTCCTCGGCCATGGTTAGATTGCCGCCGGCCTCGGCAGAGCGGGCCCGGTCCAGCAGGGACGATGCGTGCCGCCCCATCTGGACGCGGTGCAGCAGGTAGGTTCCCCCGCCGCACAGGCCCAGGACCGTCATGAATCCAACCAGGAATCTGACGTGAAGCTTTCTCATGTGGAATCCGACGTGAAGCTTTCTCATGTGCGAGTTCATTCACTGACTAAACAGCGGGTGTCGATTTCGCTTGGTTGCTTCGTCCCGAGGCCGGCGCTCCATGTTCGATGCGCGCCTGGCGTTGCATCTGCACAACGATCGGGGTCGGCCCCCGTGAGATTGACGACTCGTCTTCAAGGTAGCGCCGATGAGCCAATCGGGTTGCACGCTTCACTCAGGTGAGGCTGGACCGGCGCGGTCAGGAAACTCGCCACCGTCGCCGCGGACGATTCCGCCGCCCGCTGACTCGATATCCGGGGAAACCCGAAAACCCGTGCGATCTCCTCCGGCGGGACGCGGAGAACATGCGGCACGGTGGCCAGGAGAATCCGGAAATCGAGCCAGAGGTTGCAGTGATCGATATAGAAAAGATCCAAGAATAGCTTGCTGCTCACCATGCTCAGGTTCGTGTCGGGAGGTTGCAGCACCTGCGCCAGTCCCGTGACGCCGGGACGCACATTCAGCCGCCGCCGGTACTCGGGGATAACCCGCTCGAGCTGCACAACGATTTCCGGACGCTCGGGACGGGGCCCGACCAGGCTCATCTTGCCCTGGAGGATGTTGATCAATTGCGGCAGCTCGTCGACGTGGCTCCAGCGGAGCAGCCGGCCGACCGGCGTGATTCTGGGGTCTCCCGGCACAGACCACCGCGCGCCGT
>JBAUOX010000844.1:0-3804 GCA_049579985.1 Isosphaeraceae bacterium
CTTCTGGGCATCGCGGATCAGGGCGCGGAGATATTCGCTGGCCGAGGCGTAGCCCTCCTGGGCCATCTCAGCTTCGACAAAAGCCTTCATCTCGTCGGGCACGGAAATGTTCATGGTGGTCATAAGGGTGGTCCTCCTGAAGACCATTCTATCACTTATGGCATTTTTTGCCAAGAGCCAAACTCCCCGATGGCGGCCATGGCTGCGTGGCGGCATGATAGCGTGCAATAATCCCCTTTGTTGCCCGTCATGGGGGGCCCCGGGGCGACATAGGGGCCCCGGGGGGACATAGTGAATAGTGCCACGGGCTCCGGGTCGGAGGTGACACTGTATGCTAATCTTTTCCGACAAATAGATTACGACGAAATGCCAGCCGCCTGCCCTCCGGGCTTGGGTGGCCGACCGCGCCGCCGTTGCACGGCTCGGCCCTGATAACCCTGCAGCCGCTTCTGGAATGTCTCATCACCCACCACCCAGTCCGCGCGCCGGATCGGCTGCTCCTTCGGATCCTCCTGCATCAGAAACTCACGCCAACGCCGTTGGCGGCTGCCGTCGTCTACGCCCCATTCCAGGTAGTACGAGTTTTCCGCCAGCAAGGGGTCGGCGGCCCCGGAGGCGTACGCCCGGCAACTCGACCAGGTATACTGCCACGGTTCCGTCACCAACCCGGCCTCCAGGGGGTTGCGCTCGATGTAGCGACCGCAACTCAGAAGATATCCCTCGCATTGGATGGCCGGACTCTTGAAACGACCCTCCCATAGGTGGCCCACGAAGCGATAGCGCTCATTGAAGTAGTGGACGTAGGCGCGCAACATACCCGCCAGCCACTTCGACAGATCCGCGGGCCGTTCCAGTTGGACCAGGACATGAAAGTGATTCGTCATCAAACAGTAATGATACAGTCGCAGGCCGAAGCGTTCCCGGTATCGCTCTAGCAGGCCAAGAAAATGGTGGCGATCGTCGTCATCGCCAAAGATCCGCTCCCGGTTGTGGCCGCGGTTCATGACGTGGTAACACGCTTCCTCCGTCCACTGCTGCTTGCGCGGGGTGCGTGGCATCGGCAAGTCCCTGTGAGCGCTTTCGAGGTAGTCTTTGCAAGTCCATTGGGTGTATTTTACACATAAATCACAATCTGTCAATAGGTTGTGTACAGTGTCACCTCTGTCGCACGCGCAGGCTGCGCTGGAGATGGCCCAGAGCGGTCGGCCAGTCCTGGCGCTCGACGGCGATCGAGCCCAGGTTGAAGAGCACGAACGGGTCATCGGGCCGCTCGGCCAGCTCGGACTCGAGGATCTTGCAATCGCGCTGGAGCTTGCGTTCCCGCAGCGCCGGGTCGGTGTAGCCGGTGTGTCGGACGTCGACATTAGTCCAACGCACCGGGACGTTCCCCCTCGCAACGCCGGTAAGATCTGCTCGTGCACCGTATACGTCCAGCGCGCGTCCTCGCGCACCGGATTCCCGATTTCTTCTCGACTCCCGACAATGACCGAGGTTCACCGAGCTGAGCCAGGGATTGACCATGTACTGCCAGGTGTCAGACTTTGTACTGCCAGGTGTCAGACTTTGTTTTTGGTTTCGAAGACGGCACGTAAGAACCAAGAACAAAGTCTGACACCATCCCTCCCAAGTCTGAGGACGAATCAGCGGATCAACCTCAGGTTCTCCAGCGCGACCGGACCCTTATCCCGGGCCATCAAGCGGACACGCCGCAATCGCCCGGGCGCGAGGCCGGGAATCCGATCGAGCGGCACAACCCAGCTGCCGGGCGTCTGCCGGCCTCCGGTGGGTCTGAGCACGACGATCCGGTCCGGAGACCACGCGGACCGCTCATGGGCCCACCAGAGTTCCCATGTGGTGGCTCCGGCAAGCCCGTCTAGCTCCACCGCCACGGGAGGCCGGGGATCGTGGGGCAAATCATACTCCAGGAACGCCGGCCAGCCGGCCGATCGGTAGTGGCCAGTCCGTCCAACCGGGGCAAGTCTTAGGGACTTCACCGGCTCCAACGGCTGCTGGACCGCGTGCAACACCTGGGCATCCGGGATAAGCATATGACTCGTGATATTGGAGCAAGCGAGCAGGGCCTCCCGTTCTCGTGTTCCCAGTCGCTCGAGCAGCCTGTCCCTTTTCTCGCGGGGCGTCATGTCGGCTCGAGCACGATCGGAGGTCTCCGGAAGCATCTCGAGGATGTTTCCGCCCGTTGGCGACCAACGCGGTTCGATCGGCTCGAAGGCATCGATCACCTCGGCCCGGGTGAGGCCTATCGCACGAGCGGACTCCGCCAGTTGGTCCAACGATCTCATGACCGGACGCTGGTCGGACTGGAGGCTGAAGTAGAGAAGCGAGTCGTGACTGAGACGGCCGTTGACGACGACCAGTGATGCAGCCAGGGCAACGGCGAGGCTTGGTCCGAACGCTGGCCGGACGTCAAGTCGCCGGAGCCAGTCCGATAGACAGGCCCCGACCACGATCGCCAGCCCGGCACAGGGGAAGAGGTGGTAGCGCTGGACCGCGATCAGGTTCTCGTGCCCCGGGAATCGCGCGCGGACGAAGTAGATCAATGTATATCCCGCGCCGATCATCACCGCGCCGATCCGCACCCATCGTCGTTCTTCGGCGCGAAGAGATCGGTAGCGGTGAATGATAAGGCCCGCTCCTGCAAGCGTTGCCAGCCCTAGTAGAAGCGGCGGTGCCGACCTACCGGGGTGCAGACGCGTAAGAGGCCCCCACAAGACGATGAACGAAGGAGCCTGGACCACGCTCCGGAGCGATGAGATCAGGCTTCCATTAGTCCTGACGCACGTCGAAACGACCTCTTGGTAACGAAAAAGGCTGCCGATGGCCAGGTAGGCCGCCGTCCCCGCGAGCGGCCACAAGCATCGCGGGTTCGGGCGTAGGAAACCGCCGGTTGGCCGGGACAGCCCGATCCGGATCGCCCCAAGAACTCCGCCGAGAAGCCCGATCGCGGACGCCATTGGCGCGAGTGCTGCGCACAACGCGGCGGCGAGGAGTTGTCCCCGAGAAGAGTCCCCCGCATTCTGCGAACTTCCAACAAACCAGAGACCGAGAAGCGAGAAGAAAAGTGCCCATGTGAAGCTTGATGCTGAATACCAGTAGACGCACTCGGCGTAGGCCGGAGATGTTGCGAATACTGTGAGGGCGACCCAGGCCGCCGTCGCCGATCTCAACTCACGACGCAGTAAGAGCCAGAGCGCCCCCAGGCAGCCGAGGAAAGGCACGTAAGAGGCTAGGTCAAAGGCGAGCGGCGAATGTGCAAGCTTGCGCCCCGACAGCTCCCAGGTAAGCGTCGAGACGACTTGGAACCAAGGGGCCAGGTGTTCATTGAACGGCTGGAAGAGGCGAGCACGCAACGGTACTGTCTGGAGCTGGACGATCCTGGGCACATCGTCCAAGACGATGTTGGGGGTCCTCAGCCGTCCCAGCCAGAGAAGGAGGAGTAGTCCTGTCAGGACGATCAAGAGAGACGAATGCAATAACCCAGCGCGGCGGCCCAAAGGACCGATTCGGTCAATGGCCTCGCGAACCACACGAGTTCCCAATAGTGTCGCCCCTTTCCCAGGGTCCTGGTTCGGATCAATGAGGCCTAGCACCACGCTCGACGGGGTACGTTCCCACGGCGATAGACCTCCAGGCCTGACCGACTCCTTTGGATCGAAGGCATACCCCTACCAGGGTTTTCCGTCAATCCAAATCCACTCGTCCGGCATCGTCCCAAACCGCGCCTCGACCGACTTGACACTTTGTGCGGTAGAGCGCCGAAGTTTCGGCGCTTCTGCTGGCGGAAAA
>JBAUOX010000845.1:0-6696 GCA_049579985.1 Isosphaeraceae bacterium
GAGGTGGACGGAGATCCGGTCGTCATGGTCCCCAACCGCGACACCCTGCTTCTGACCGGGTCCGAAGACGAGGTGGGCCTGGGCATCATGGCCGCCGCCGCCGAAGAGGCGACGCAGCAGCCCCGCCCGATCCACACGATGCCGATCCGGCTCGAATTCGGATCGTGGACGCCCTTCTTGCCGCCGAAAGAGCTTCCCGCTTACTTGCGATTCAAGCAAATGTTGATCAATTCTCTGGGGCAGGACTACCAGGGGCAGAGGGCACTGCTGACTACGACCCGCCAGAAGCAGAGTGAGGACGTCTTCGTTGCCAGCTATTCGGCGATACGGAACACGCGAACCGGAGAGCTCGCGAGTTACTGCATGTGGGCCAAGGGCCGGGACGGCCTCTTGCCCAGGACCGATCTAATCTTCTTCTTCGACCCAGGACGGCCAGACGGCCAGAAGGTCGCCGCGTCCGCTTCGTGGGAGCGTGTTGAGGAAATCGTGGGCGACTTGCTCGAGCCCATGGACATTTATCCCGAGCGCCATCGTGCCAGGTTCTTTCCCACCGAGGAACAGATCGAGGCGATCAAGGCCGGAGGCGGTCTGCCC
This sequence comes from Isosphaeraceae bacterium, assembly GCA_049579985.1. GTDB lineage: Bacteria > Planctomycetota > Planctomycetia > Isosphaerales > Isosphaeraceae > Aquisphaera. Next base: position 595 of record JBAUOX010000845.1, read on the forward strand.
TGATGAGGAATAGGTCCGGGACCCGGTGCAATGTGACCCGTCTGCCTGATCGAGCACCCAGCGCACGTCGAATTGTTCCCACTGGAGAGCCACGTCATGCACCGGCTGCCACTTCCCGACGAGCTGCCGTATCAGTTTCAGCCTCCGAAGCTGAGCCCGTTCTGGGTGCGGGCTAGCCGGCTCTACGTGAGTTATCTGCTGCGCCGGACGCAGGTGGTGCGGGAGATCGACGACGTCGGGCTGGAGCATCTGAAGGCCTTGAAAGGCAAGGGGGACGGGGTGCTGATCACGCCCAATCATCCCGATCTGGCCGATCCCGCGGTCATGTTCATGATCAGCCGGCGGGCGGGCGTGCCGTTCTGTTACATGGCGGCGTATCAGATCTTTACCGGCAATGCCGGGCTGCGGAAGTTTATCCTGCCCCGGCTGGGCGTCTTTCCCGTCGATCGCGAGGGGGCCGACCGATCGGCGTTTCAAGCTGGGCTCAACGTCCTGACCCAGGGCAAGAACCCCCTGGTCGTCTTTCCCGAGGGAGAGATCTACTTCCTCGGCGATCGTCTCACCCCGCTGCGCGAGGGAGCCGCGGCGCTGGCGCTGGCTGCCGCCCGGAAGGCCGCCGAGCGCGGGCGGACGGTCTGGATCATCCCCACGGCGATCCGATATCGCTTCCTCGAGAATCATGACCCGCTGCCGGAGCTGCACCGGCTGATGGAAACCCTCGAAACCCGATTCACCTGGTGGGACCCGTGCGGCCGGTCGATCATCGAACGTCTGTACCGTTACGCCGAGGGAATGCTGGCGCTCAAGGAGCTCGAGTATCTCGACGCGCCGCAGCCGGGGACCCTCAAGGAACGGATTGCGCGGCTCAAGCTCCACATCCTCGAGGAGATGGAGGACCGGCGCCTCGGCCGGCGGTCCGACGAGCCGGTACCGTTCCGGGTCAAAGAGCTGCGCCGGGCTTGCCTGAAGGCCCTGGCCGTGCCGGGCATCAGCCGGGAAGAGCGACGGACGCTACGTCGCGACCTGAACAGCCTTTTCGTGGCCATTCAACTCTTCAGCTACCCGGGAGACTATGTGCGGGAGAACCCGACCCTCGAGCGGCTGGCCGAGATCATGACCAAGTTCGAGCAGGATGCCCTGGGCGTCACCGACCCTGCGCCGCGAGGTCCAAGACGCGCCGTCGTCAAGATGGGTGAGCCGATCGATGTTCGATCCTATCTTGGACCCGGCGGGCGCCGATCACGCGACGCCGCCGAGACCCTTACCGAGATGCTGGAGCTGCAAATCCAGGGCCTCATGGACACGCTCGGACCCGGCCGGCCTCTGCCCGAGTCGGCACTCGTGTCCGCTCCGTCCGGAATGCCGGTTCCCCAACCGGCTTCATGAGCCGGTCCTCCCTCGAGAGCTCGCGGATCGGGAAAACGGGAAAAATGCAATCCGGATTGCCGTGGACGCCAGTCCGGCAACGGGGTATGATCTGGCTTCAGTTCAGCTTTGCATCATGGCGGTGCGGTTGAAGGCATCGACTGTGGACTCGCCTTGAATAGATCACGGTGACGAGCTCCATCCCTCCCTCCCGGGTAGAGCCGCGAACCAGCGATGAACAATCGTCAAGGGAGACCAGCGGTTTCACCGGCTCCCGTGATCTGACTTGCAGGTCGTGACCGTGGAAAACGTCCGGTCGCGGACCAGGCGGAAGCGGATCGGCACGAACACGACGCTTTGCTCTGGAGCGGGATTGTCATCGAGCCCGCGGGCAAATCCTTGCGGCGACGGCGCGCGACGGTGGAGCAGTCAAGATGAGCGATTTCTGGCTTGGCGACCGGATCAGGTCCCGGGTCTTCGTGGTCGAGCTGCCCGGGATGACCCGCCAGAACGAGCGATACATTGTCAAGAGTTGCCGCAGGCTGGCCCGCAATGCCAGCGCGGCCGGCGTGCCCCTTGCCGTCGCCTGGAGCCAGCTTGGCCAGTACATCGAGAGAGCAACCTCGCGCATGCGCACCGAGCAGGAACGCGAGACCTTCGTCGCGATCATGCAGCGCCTGAGGGACGAACTCTTCCGGGAGCGCGGGCGCGTGCTGCGCTAATGCAGCTCCGCCGGAGGTGCTGTAGTGCTGTCGGGTGGGTGGAGCGAGACAACGTCTCGCGCAACCCACCGCGTGAGGGGTTGCAAACTGTGGTGGGTTGCACCCACCCTACACGGAGGCCCCGAGGAAGTTCTGAGATCGTATCTCAGTTCGGTGCTCCGTCCCACTCGCCGGTTTGCAGGTACTGGTCGATCGAGGCAGCGGCCTTGCGGCCGGCGCCCATGGCAAGGATCACGGTGGCGGCGCCGGTGACGATGTCGCCGCCGGCGAAGACGCCTCGCTTCGACGTCTTCATCGTCTCCAGGTCGGCGGCGATGTAGCCCTTGCGGGTCGTCTTGAGGTCGGGGGTCGTGGACTGCACCAGGGGGTTGGCCTCGGTCCCCAGGGCGATGATAACCACCTGGATCGGCAGCTCAAACTCGGAGCCCGGCACCGGCTTGGGAGAGCGCCTGCCCGAGGCGTCGGGCTCGCCAAGCTCCATCTTGATGCAACGGACGGATTCGAGGAAACTCTCCTTGTTGCCAAGGAAAGCCACGGGGTTGGTCAAGCAGAGGAATGTGATTCCTTCTTCCTTGGCGTGCTTGACCTCCTCGGCCCGCGCGGGCATCTCGACCTCGGAGCGGCGGTAGATCAGGTAACTGGTCTTTGCGCCCAACCGCGAGGCCGTGCGGACAGCGTCCATGGCCGTGTTCCCGCCGCCGATGACTGCGACGTCCTTTCCCCGGCAGTCGTAGACCGGTTCGTCGTACTCCGGGAAATCGTTGGCCCGCATCAGGTTGACGCGGGTCAGGAACTCGTTGGCCGAGTACACGCCGTTGAGATTTTCGCCCGGAACGCCCATGAACTTGGGCAGCCCCGCGCCGGTGGCCACGAACACGACGTCATAGCCTTCTTCGTTCATCAGCTCGTCGATCGTCACGGTCTTGCCAATGACCACGTTGGTCTGGAAGTCGACCCCCATGGCGCGCATGACGTCCACCTCGCGACGGACGATCTCTTTGGGCATACGAAACTCGGGGATGCCGTAAACCAGAACGCCGCCGATCTTGTGCAGGGCTTCGAAGACGGTGACCTGATGTCCCTTCTGGACCAGATCGCCGGCCGCGCTCAAGCCGGCGGGTCCGCTGCCCACGATGGCCACCTTCTTGCCGGTCGAGGGAGCATTCACGGGCAGCCCGATCTGGCCCGACTCGCGCTCGTAATCGGCCACGAACCGCTCGAGGTAGCCGATGCCCACCGGCTGGAACTTGTTGGCCAGGATGCAGCATTCCTCGCACTGGGTCTCCTGGGGGCAGACGCGTCCGGTGATGGCCGGCAGGATGTTGTCCTCGCGGATCTTGGCCGCGGCCTTCAGATACTCTCCCGCGACGATCAAGGCGACGAAGTCCTTGACCTTGACTCCGACCGGGCAGCCGGCTATGCACTTCGGCGTGGTGCACGCAAGACAGCGCAGAGCCTCGGTGGTGGCGCCCAGCACGGTCAGGCCCTGGTTCACCTCCTCGAAATTTCTCCGCCGCCGGTCAGCATCCTGCTCGGGCATGTGCTGGCGGGGAATCTTGACCCGCTCTTTGTTGGACAGTGGTGGCGTGGGAGTGTTGGCGCTCATGACGGGTGGGCCTCGCAACGGACTTCGGGATGTTCTTGTTCCAGCCGGCACTCTCGGACCAGGTCGAGGTCGCGCTCGGGCTGCTCCAGGAACCGCTGGAGCGCATCGCTCTCCTGCTTCAGATACGTGCGGTTCCGCCGAATGAGCAGCTCGAAATCGACCTGATGAGCGTCGAATTCGGGGCCGTCGACGCAGGCGAACTGAATTCCCTGGGTGGTGAGCACGCGGCAGCCGCCGCACATGCCCGTGCCGTCAACCATCACCGAGTTCAGGCTCACGACCGTCTTGATCTTGTGTGGCCGCGTTGTCTCGGCGACCGCCTGCATCATCCGGGGCGGGCCGATGGCCAGAACGAGGTCGATCTGCCGGCCCGACTCGATCAAGGCCTTGAGCTGGTCGGTCACGAACCCCTTGAGGCCGTAGGTGCCGTCGTCGGTCGTGATCAGCAACTCATCGCTGATCGCGCTGATCTCTTGCTCCAGGATCACCAGTTCCTTGTTGCGCGCTCCGACGATCGAGATCACATGGTTGCCGGCCTCTTTCATGGCCCTGGCCGTGGGGTAGGCGATTGCCGCCCCGACGCCGCCGCCCATCACCACGACCGTGCCGTAGAGCTCGATGTCCGAGGGCTTGCCCAGCGGCCCAACCAGGTCGAGGATCACATCCCCGGCGCCCAGCATGTTGAGCAGCTTGGTCGTCTTGCCGATGCCCTGAACGATCAGCGTGACCGTTCCCTTCTCCGGGTCGGAATCGGCAATGGTTAGCGGAATGCGCTCGCCATGGGCGTGCAGCCGGACGATCACGAACTGCCCGGCCTTGCGCTTCTTGGCGACGCGCGGCGCCTCGATGACGAACCGTTTGACATCAGGTGCGAGAAACTCGGCCGCGACGATCGGAAACATGCGGTTGAACCTCGGCAAAGAGGTGGCGACAGGACGAGCCGGGGATAAGCGGTCATCGGCCTGGACCTGTATTGGCCCGGATCGGCAACTCGCTTCCCGAAAGGCCCGTCGAGCCTGGTACACCATACCATACCAAGAAACGAGCGATCGTCGCAACCGAGAAAACCGCGGGATCGGGGCCGTGGGGTGCAAGACGCGGTTCGCGCCCTCTAAAGTACCTGGTAGCATGTCAAGCCGAGTTTCCCAAATTGTCAATCGCTCTTCCCGCGTTTCAGGGGGTTACAACCTGGAGTTCGTCGCAACTCTTTTTACGGAAAGCACTTAGTATGAGGTAGTTAGAGAGGCCGAAATCCAGCCACAACTGTCTGCCACACAAGGGTTTAGGGTGATACTTGCCAACTGACCCCCGAAACGCAGGATGAGCCTCCCCGATGACGCGGTCATTCCCGTGGAGAAGCTGACGAAAATACCTGCCGGTTCCGCGCCCGTGGGACGACAAGTCCAGGTTCCGGGCCCAGGCGAGGTTCGACCAGAGCAACCCGGACGCGCTCATGGCCGCAATTCGAGCCCTGGCAATCGGGGCCGAGGGGAGCGAGGATGGAAGCAACGAGTATGGGACCTTTTACCGGCTCGAGGGGAGCCTGGTCGGCCTCGGCGGGCAATCGCTGGCCGTCGTGACGGTCTGGATCCGCTGGCATGCCGACGGATCGTTTCACTTCGTGACCCTGAAACCCTGGAGGAACCCACGCCCATGAAGCCCGAGCTGTACCAGCGGGTGGCCTTGCGACGGGACGTCGCGGATCACCGCCTCATGAGAGGGGACGTGGCCGTGCTCGTGGACCGCGTCGTCCCCCACCCCTCCGGCGGTGAGCCGGGCGTCGTGCTGGAGGTCTTCAACGCCATCGGCGAATCCCTTTCCGTGGTCGCGGTCAAGCAATCGGACATCGAGCCGCTACGCGCTGACGAGGTGCTGACAGTCCGCTCCCTTGCCGCCGCGGGATAGGAGTCTCGTGGGCTGGGTCGAGCGCGGCGAGGCCCAGCGAATTTGATGAGCGTTGAGTCGCCACGGCAGGGCAAGCGGGGGACGCGGGGTCAGACCGAGCGGGGGACGCCGATAAACCTGGTCCATGGCCTGCTGGGCGGTAAAATCGCGGGTTTGCTCGACCAGTCGCTTGAACTCCTGGTCGAAGTCGATCGCGAAGTCCTCCTCGGTGAAGATCGGCGGAACGGGACCCGCGACGGCCTCGATCCGCACCAGTCGGATTGTCAAAGGGAGGGCGGACGACACTGTGTGTCTTGTTTTCCTCGGTTTCCGGGTGAATCGCAACACCCCCGTGATGATCGGAGCCAACCGGGAGGAGTCCTTTCGTCGTCCCACCACGTCTCCCGTATGCTGCCGGAGCGGGTCGATTCGCTGCCTCGTGGCTGGGGCAGACCACGGCCCCGATGGAACCTTCGCGGAGATGGGGACCTGGCTCGGCGTGAACGAGTCCGGGCTCGTGGTGGC
>JBAUOX010000846.1:0-3345 GCA_049579985.1 Isosphaeraceae bacterium
CCGCGTAGAACGTTGAGGCGATCCGGCCGGTGTTGGCGGCGTTCTGGAGCGCGCGAACGTCGCTGGTGCTGGCCGCCCAGACATACGTTGAAGCGCCATTGAGGGCCAGGGTGGCATAGGAGGGCAGCTTGGGGTTGGTGCCGCTGGTGTCGGCGGCGATGTCGTAGCCGTCGGCCCCGAACGCGTTTCGCCAGTTGCCCTGGTCAGTCGTATCGGTTCCGACGAACGTGGCGCTGGAGCTCACGCTCGAGGTCACGTTGATCGGGGTGGTCGTCGCCGCGGTCAGGCTGCCGCTAGTCGCTTTAAGGGTGTAGCCCGTACCGGCCTTATTCAGTGTCAAACCGGAGAACGACGCCACGCCGTTAACCGCTGTCGCTGTCAAGGTCCCGCCGAGAGTGCTGCCGCCGGGGTTGTTGGCCAGCGCGATGGTCACGCTGCCGGTAAAGCCGCTGGCGACATTACCGTAAGGATCCTCGGCTGTGACCGCCAGACCAAACCCAGTGCCGGCCGCCACGCTGCTCGGAGGCTCGGTCGTGATCACAAGCTGCGAGGCTGCGGCCGGGGTCACGCTAAACGCGCTGGTGACGGCCGGAGTCAAGCTGCCGCTGGTGGCTGTAATCGTGTAACCGGTACCGGCCCGGGTCACGTCCACATAATAGGCGGCAACGCCGTTGACCGCCGTCACGGTGACGCCACCGGCAGTCACGCTGCCGTTGAAGGCCGTGGCGACGTTACCGTAGGGATCCTCGGCCGTGATAGTGAAGTGGAACCCGACTCCGGCCGTGACGCTACTAGGTGGTTCTTGTGTGACGACGAGCTGCGAGGCCGCGGCCGGGGTCACGTTAAACGCGCTGGTGGTGGCCTTGGTCAAGCTACTGCCGGTGGCCGTGATCGTGTAACCGTTGGCGGCCTGGTCCAGGGTCAGGCCGGAGAAGGTCACCACGCCGTTGGCCGCCGTCACGGTGAGCGTGCCGCCCAGAGTACCACCGTCGGGGTTATTTCCCAGGGAGATGGTCACGGGGCCGTTATAGCTCGAGACCTTGTCTCCGAAACCGTCCTCGACCGTGACCGTCAATCCAAACCCTTGACCGGCTGTGACGCTAGAGGGCGGTTGTGCGGTCACCACGAGCTGGCTCTGGTAGGCGGCCAAGGCGGGAACCAACAGATTGGCGACCGGGCTACCTAGGCCGGTGACCAGGTCATAGCCGGTTCCGGCTGGATAGCCGTTGTTGCCATAGACGATGTCATGGAAGTCGCTGGAGGGGAGACTGTAGAGAGCGGGAAGAGTCTCGTCGTAGCCTGTCAGCGACGGCGCGCCGTACACTTGCGCGCGTTCCTGGTTGGCGATGGCGATCAAGCCGGCCCACTGTGGCGTGGAGATGCTGGTGCCGCCTTCCTCGAACCAGCCGGTATTGCCACTATCGTCCGGCGTACTGTAATACTCGGGGAAGCCGGTCGCGGGGTCGGCGTCCCAGGCCACGTCGGGGACGGCCCGCCCATGGAAGGTTCCACTGCCAGGGTCGATGCTCGTGGGGACGACCTGTTTCTGCCAATTTGGCTCGGGCTCGATCGTGCTGATGCCGCCGCCGCCCCCCCCGATCGGATTCCAGCTATCGCTGCCCGAGCTCCACCCGATCTCTCCGCCGTTGCCCGTTCCCGGATAATCTCCCGCGGCGTCGAGGTTCTGCAGGGTCGTACCGCCGACGGCCACCACGTCCGGCGACGCGGCCGGGTCCTCGGGGGTAAGCGTCGATTGGTCGCCGGCTCGGGAGTCTCCGTAAGCACCCTCGTCTCCCGACGAAACGAGAAAGGTTACGCCCGGTACCTGAAAGTCGCTGTCGTAGTTCGTTTGACTCCATCCCTCCTGGCTCAAAGCCAGCTCACCCCTACCGTAACTGATCGAGACCACCGTGACACCTGGATACTTCGCCGCGTACGCGGCTTCAGCCATCAGATTGGTGTAATAAGTGGCCTCGGGGTCTGTTGCAGTAGGATCGACCGGTGGAAAATCGAACAGAAGGATCTTAGCTCCCGGAGCGATTGCGTGCGCCCATTCGACATCGAGCGAGGTCTCGGGGATGACGCCGGGATCGGCGCTCACGCCTGAGTTGTTGATCTGCTGGAAGCTCGGCGGGTCGGGAAGGCCGAACGTCTTATCGAAGTGCTGCAGATCTTGCAAGATCGTTGGGTCGAACCCTTCGTCAAGAATTGCGATCGTCTGGCCGGTCCCATCCCCGTGTACCAAGCCGCTGGGGCCGGTGAATGTGATCTGATCAACGCCGTATGCATGCTTGATCTGCGCGGGAGTGTATCCGACGAGAGGGTCGCTGTAGCCGTCTGCGAGGACTACGCTCTGGTTGGGAACCGTCACGATGACGGCGCCTTGGAGGGCGGTGATTCCCCAAGGCTGAGGCGGTGAACCATTTTGGACGGAGGGCGTGCTCGAGGTCGCACTGTATTGACTGAGGTCGGGAGTGACCGCCACGTACCCGGGGCCGCCGTTGAGTAACGACGTCGCCACGGTAGCGAGGACGAAATTTCCAGAACTGTCGACTGTGATCCCCCCTGCGATGAGGGTGGGAACCTGAGGCAAGCCGAACGTGGGGATCACCGGTGAGAGCGAGCCTCTGTCGTGAAATGCCACCGGCACGTCGGTCCCCGCCGAGTTGGGAAGGGTCGTGAGCACAGTCCCTTGCGAGTTGACTGCCAATCCTGTGGGCGAGGACGTACTGCCGTTGAGCGGGGCAGCCACCAAGACGGTGTCCGTCCAGACGAGATTCCCGTTGCTCAGAGAGTAGCTCACCCTCATGTCGAAATCCCAGCCGTTCGATTCACCCGAAACAACGATGTTGCTACCATCGACGCCGAAGTCGCCGAAGGTGGCGTTGGACAAGCTGATCGTCCCATTGAGATTGACGTACGTGCTAGTTTGGGGATCGAAAACCGACGAGGCGTTGAAGATGTTACCCCCGTAAGAGCTGTAGCTCGCAGACCCGCCAGTTGAAGGCCGGTAGGCGAACAACTCACCGTCCGGCTGGAGCTCGAGGATGTCATTGCTCTGGAGAGTCGGCAGAGAGGCCGATGAACCCAGCGTCACGAGCGGGCCAGCAAAGGCTTTGGGGCCGTACCACACCATGACGGCCGAATTGACCGGCGTGCCGCTCGAGTTATATTCCGCGACGGCCTCCTGGGGCTGCCCCAGGTAGGTACCGTCGCTGCAGCCCTTTGAAGGTGGGCGTATGAGTGTGCTAAGCTGTCGCTTTCCAAGGAGTTACCAACTTCGCAGGGAGGCGACCCTGATGCTGCTCAATGACGTTTTCGAGCGATTTGCCCAAGACAGCCCCG
>JBAUOX010000847.1:0-5717 GCA_049579985.1 Isosphaeraceae bacterium
TGACCGGCGAGCCGGGAACACCAGCGGGGGACTCGAGGCGTGGAAGGTTTGCCCTGAAACCAGGAATCCCGTGGAAAGGAGAAAACTTACCCCTGGGGCTTGACTTCGGCGAACTCATAGAAGGAACCGAAAAACGACATTCTTGCATCAATGTACCCGAAATCGGTTCCCGACACGAATGGCACTCGGAAATCCGTAAGTCGATTGCGGAACTTGGGATAGACAGATATCGTCCTCTTTGGGTAAAGGATTGGTGATTGCACGATCTAATCCCTATCCCGGCTAGGAGGCCGACCATGCCCCAGGCTACACGACGGTGGATTTCCGAAAAGGTCAAATCGCTCAATGAATCGAATGTTCTCCCATTTCACGACATCCTCGACGCCAAGATGGTCAACGCTGCGCTGGCCTCGGCAGGCGTCAGGTTCAAGAAGCGCATCTACACGCCGTTTGTCACCCTCTGCATGTTCCTCTCCCAGGCACTGGACCCTGATCACTCGTGTCGTGCGGCGGTCGCACGGTTGATCGTCTGGCTGGTGGTGAACGACCGCGAGCCTTGCTCGCCGGAGACCAACAGCTATTGCGACGCACGTCAGCGGCTCCCCCTGGAGGTCATCGTTGAGTTGGTCCATCAGACCGCTCGCAAGATCGAGGCTGGCGGCAGCGACCAGTGGCTCTGGAAGGGGCGCCGGACCTCACTGATCGATGGCAGCACCAGTTCGATGCCCGACACCCCGGAGAACCAGCGTGCATTCCCCCAGGCGAACACTCAGAAGATTGGCTTGGGATTCCCAGTGATGCGGTATGTCGCCCTCATTTCCTTGGCAACCGGGGTCGTTCGCGACCTGGCGCTAGGCCCCTACAAGGGGAAGGAGACGGGCGAGACGGCTCTGTTTCGCACTCTGCTGGACGGGCTTGAGAGAGGCGAGATCGTGCTGGGCGACCGCTGTTTTGCCTCGTATTTCATGATTGCGGAGTTGCTGCAGCGGGGTGTCGACGGTCTGTTCCGAGTGCACCAGCGACGTAAGTTCGACTTCCGCGGCGGCCGACAGTTGGGCTTTGAAGATCACGTGGGGACGTGGACCAAGCCGGCACGGCCGGAATGGATGGACGAGGAAACCTATGCTCAAATTCCCAACCAAATGGAGATCCGTGAGCTTCGGTTCAAAGTCCAGCGGCCTGGGTTCCGCGTCAATGAGTTGGTGCTGGTGACGACGATGCTGGACGCGGAGGAGTACACGAAGGAAGAACTGGCCGAACTCTTTCTTCAACGGTGGAACATTGAATTAGATTTGCGCTCGATCAAGGACGTGCTGCAGATGGATGTGTTACGGTGCAAGACGCCGGAGATGGTGGAGAAGGAGATCTGGATTCATTTATTAGCGTATAACTTGATTCGAGGTGTAGCAGCCAAGGCGGCCGAGGCGCATGACAAACAGCCGCGACTGATCAGCTTCAAGGGGACTCTTCAGACGATGACAGCATTCCAGGAGGCGCTGCGATGGGCGACGCCACCGGATCGGCAACGCCTGGTAGCAGCGATGCTCCGGGCAATTGCACACCACGTTGTAGGCGACCGCCCCGGCCGCATCGAACCGCGCGCCAACAAGCGCCGACCGAAATGTCAGAAACTTCTTATGGAACCGCGCAAGCAGGCGCGCAAACGCTTGCTGCAGGCGGCTTAAGGGATTTCCGAGTGCCATTCGTTCCCGACACCTTATCTGCGCGAAAAAACTACTGCATGGTTGAGCGAAAGTTGGACGTCGTCTCAAGATTTCCAATATAAATCAACCATATCAAAAGCAGAGCCCGTGTCTACCTTGAGACACAAGACGTCGCCCAAGAATCTTCCCACGTCCGGATTGCTGGCAAGGGCGGTTTTAAACCTTTGTGCAAGTACTCCTGTCTTCTCCAATAGAGAACCGGGCCCTTCTTGCCCCTGATAGTCAGCTAACACAATATGAAGATCAAATGAAACATCATCATAAAGCATCTGCTTCGCAAAAGTACGGTGAAGCATCTTCACCCCAAAAGTATGGTGGCGGTCGGCACGTGTTATCTGATTTGGCGTGGACATTTCACAGAAATAAGTCAAAAGCTGAATAAAAGCGTAGTAGGGCGTTTTTTCGGCTCCGCATTTGACCTCACCGAGGACTGGGCGAACTGTTTGGCCGATCGTATGCGCGATATAGTCGATGCCGCCGAGCCCTGAACTCCGCCCGCTCTCTCCGTCGCTAAACGTCGAGGCTCGCGTCCTGAGCGGGCTGATCTCCCGGTCGCGATAGAAAAAACGATACTGAGTGTCTCGCACCTGGATTGAACGACCCTCCATCCCGAGGGAATCGAATGCGCGGATGACAGGATTTTTCGGCTCTTTCCTGTTACTGTTTTCATAAAACTTTTCAGTTATATTTCTGTACACAGAAAAAGCTTTGTGCGACTCGAGGAAAAGGCTGGCCAACTCGTCGACAGCATTGCTCAATCGGTCGCATTCCGAGGCTTGATGGCCAACCGATGCTTTTTTTAGCTTCAAATAATACTTGCGGAGGGGGGTAATTGGGATCTCCCCACAATTTTCCTTCCCGATCTCCTCCCCCAAAATGATGCGTTCACATCTTGGAATTATCTTCTTGCGTCCTCTACCCATTTGCCCCTCCAGTTATTAGAAAGTCGAGAAGACCCTGGAATGGATTCTCCTCCTTCAGACCGTGCTCTTGCCGAGATCCTTGACGTTGGCTTAGGGCCCGTGATGCCGCGCAAGTATTACCAGCCCTTCCACCGCCGCTTCTATGGCCGCCAAATATCTTGATCGATGAGGGCGGTCCGGGAGGACCAGGGTAGGGTGAGCTAGAATGATTGCATCGGCTTCAAGATATCGAACGGCCATTCCGACCCGATCAACAAACCGGCCCGAAGGAACGAACGGACTGCCGTCAACGAGCGTCAAATGGCCCGCGCTACCGAGGGAATTGGCAAGGTCCTTGTCGCATACCGCTATGCCCGGCCTGCCCCCATCGGGATGCACGAGTCGTCTGAACCAGAGCACGGTTTCTTCGTGGCATCTCCGGGCGCGGGCCTCGTAGTCCGTTCGCTGCTCGTCACCTCGGATCGGACGGCGACAGCGTACGCCATTGTCGAGGGCGACGCGGATTCCCTCAGGGAGCCAGCGAAGGGCTTCGAGGAAAGGACCGAGCCAGCAATCTCGACCGGCGCGCAGGGGTCTTGTACCGGGGCGGATATCGAGCACGACCGGCACGTCTCGGTCGTCGCGGATGCCAGGGTCACGGAAGAGGGCGGCGAGGTGTACCGGGTTGCCGTCAGGGGCCAGTTTCCATTCGGTCGCGGAGACCTTCTAACGATCGCGGGCCAGGTGGCGTGCCTTGCGCTACAACCTTCGCACGGGGGGCGTGAGTTCTGCTGGCCCGCGTTGGTCATCCTTCGGCTCCAGTTGGCTTGAATTATCTCTCGCAATCTCGCGCGTATGGTCTGCGTCAGCGATCTCAAATGCTCCGCGTCGCTGGTCGGACTCTGCGAGAGAAAATGGTGTCCTAATCCTGCCGGAGAGATCATCCTCGATAGCAGCACGGGCACGGGGATTGTCCCCCCGGGGAGATTCCTGTTCCTCGGCAGATGGGACAGCTCATCGTCCCCTGGCATGCCGTGCAGCGGTACGTCGTGGGCACCGTGCCCCGGGTCGCTCCCCCTCGACCACTTGCCCGGTCCCCCGGCAGGCGGCGCAGCGCCCGCTGGAACGGGAGGCCAGTCCGTATCCCAAAACGCCATTGTCGCCGAAACGTGTCATGATTTCACCCCTGTTCTGGAAAAACGTCGGATTCTCCCTGATTGATCGGCCTGGACGATCGCGCCCGTGCTGACATCGAACGCCGTCAGCCATCCTGCCCGGCAGCAATCGGTGTCGATCCCGACCAGGAAACCGAGGTCCAGGACCGTGCCGTCCCTCTGCGGCGTGTGCCCGACCACGACCGTCTTGCCCGAACAGTGCGGGCGGAGGCGAATCGCGTCCAGGTGCTCCCACCGGAGCTTGCCGCCGTCGATCTGGTGCATCGGAAGCTCGGGCTCGTAATTGCCGTGCACGAAGATGTGCGTCTGGGTCTCGAAGTAGTTCCGGCAACGACGGATGAACGCGACGTGCTCGGCCGGGATGACTTCCAGGTCCGACCTGTACAAGGAGTAGGACTCCAGGGTCTGCTTCCCACCGAGCTTGAACCAGTAACGGAATTCCGATTTCGATTCGAGGGCGTTGAGCAGCATTTCCTCGTGGTTGCCGAGCAAGGGCACCATGCGGCACCGCTTCGAAAGGGCGATCAACTGTTCGATGACACCACGACTATCGGGGCCGCAGTCGATGAAGTCACCGAGCGGGACGATCAGATCGTCCGCACCGGGATCGATCGCATCGATCAGCGCCCGCAGCGCCGTCGAGCAGCCGTGGATATCGCCGATGGCGACGATGCGGTAATCCTCGATCTCTTCGGTAGCCGGATTCAATGGCCACCCCCGGTACCGCAGGCACTCCCGAGGAACCCGTACTTCGCGTCCAGCGCCTCGGCGAGCCAGGTAGTCCTGTCTTCCGAGCGAAGGAGTTGTGCCAACCGCTGCCAGGACGTCCGCTGAAGCATGCGGGGCTCGATCAGCATGCTCCGAACCTGCTGGTATGCCCGCCAGCCGTCTCCCCCCGGCCGGAACGCGGGGTTCCGCTCGTCATGGAGCAGGACCACCCTGGCGCCGGCAAGAATCTTGCCCGACGGGCTGAGGCAGGTCGCCAGCAGGTTGCGGACAAGCTGGTAGTTGCGGTGCAGCGGGCAGATGGAATGGTCGATTCCGGCGTCGATCCGGAACAGCCGGGGGACCAGTGGCCAGTACCGCACGCCGATCCCGGTGAGGGAGCACCGCTCCTGCCTGCCCCTCTGCCGGGTGTACGACCCGTCGCAGTAACGGAAGTCGTTCTGGAACAGTCTGGGACGTGAGCAGAGTCCGATGCTCTCTTCCATCAGCTTGCATTCCACCGTCACCGGGTTCAGACCCCGGTATGCCACGTCCTTCGACGTAGGCCGAGGTTCGCCCAGGCAATCGACATCGACCTCGAGCGCCAGGTGCGCGGCGCCATGAGCGTTCGGCTGAAACGGCCGCTCGCCGTCCTCGGTCTCCAGCCCCGCCAGCAGGCCGAGCCGGCCCGTCACGGCAAGAGAGCCAAACACGGTCTGAGTCAGGGCCTGCGAGCTTCTCATGCTCCGGAACCACAGGTGGCGCTTGAGCGCGGGGATCATCCCGATCAACCGCAGCCGCTCGCTTTCCGTGAGCGCGGGGTCGATCAGGAGGTTTCCCTCGGCGTACGCTTCGTGGAACACCGGGGGTCGCAACCCTCGCGGTCTCGCCTCCTCGAAGCGAGGATCATCCGCTGGAAAACGGAGCCCCTTGAAGCGCCAGAAGCGACGGATCATGTCCTCTTTGAATTCCTGCGTCATGTCCTTGTCATCTTGAACTTGCATGATGGTTTGCCTCACTTGTCGTAGTCTCATCCCTTTGACCCAAATCTCCTCTGTAGTCCCTTCGGCCAAGGGTGTTATTACTAGGAGGCTGTCCATGATATAGACTGCCGATTCTGGGGATTGTAATGGTTTTACCGCTGGGCCGAGATTATCGTAGGGGGCTCGAACTCGACTGATCTTGCTCCATCCACACCCGGGACCGGTCAT
>JBAUOX010000848.1:0-20453 GCA_049579985.1 Isosphaeraceae bacterium
CGCCAGCCCCGACCGCTACGCCCGGGCACTGGAGGTCGTCGCCAAGGACCCGAACACCGACGGTGTGCTGGTGATCCTGACGCCCCAGGCGATGTCCGACCCGAGCCGGACCGCCGACAAGTTGAAGGCCCATGGCACAACCGCCGGCAAGCCGGTGCTAGCCAGTTGGATGGGGGGGGACGAGGTCGCGGCCGGTGAGTCGATCCTGAACCGCGCCGGCATCCCGGCGTTTCCCTACCCCGACACCGCCGCCCGCGCCTTCAACGACATGTGGCGCTACAGCAAAAGCCTCCGCAGCCTGTACGAAACGCCGGCGCTGGCCGGCGGCGAGGACGGCGGCGCCGATCGCGCCGGGGCGGAGGACCTGATCGCTTCCGTCCTGGCCTCGGGGCGGACCCTCTTGACCGAGGCCGAATCGAAGCAGTTGCTCGAGTTGTACCGCATCTCAACCGTGCCAACCCGGGTCGCCACCACGGAGGAACAGGCCGTGGCCCTCGCGGCGGAACTCGGCTACCCCATAGTCCTGAAGGTCCACTCCCAGACGATCACGCACAAGACCGACGTCGGCGGGGTGGAGCTCAACCTGTCCAATGCCGAGGCGGTGCGCCACGCCTATCGCGCGATCGAGCAGTCCATACGCCAGTGCGTCGGCGCCGAGCACTTTCTGGGCGTGACCGTCCAGCCGATGATCAAGCTCAACGGCTACGAGCTTATCCTCGGTTGCAGCCCCGATCTGCAGTTCGGCCCGATGCTCGTGTTCGGCGCGGGCGGGCCACTGCCGGAACTGCTCGACCGTTCGCTGGGCCTGCCGCCCCTGAACACGACGCTGGCGCGGCGGATGATGGAGCACACTCGGATCTTCCATGCCTTGCAGGGGATCCGCGGTCGCCGTCCCGCCGATCTGGGCGCGTTGGAGCGGCTGTTGGTCCGGTTCAGCGGGCTGGTGGTCGAACAGCCGCGGATCAAGGAGATCGACATCAACCCGCTGCTCGCCACGCCCGATCGCCTGATCGCGCTGGACGCCCGGGTGATCCTGCACGGGGCGGACGTCGATGCGGACCGGCTGCCCCGCCCCGCCATCCGCCCCTATCCCACCCAGTACGTCGCCCCGTGGACGGCCGCGAACGGTCTGACCGTCACGATCCGCCCGATCCGGCCCGAGGACGAGCCGCTGGTGGTGCGGCTCCACGAGAAGCTGTCCGAGGACTCCGTCTACCTCCGCTTCTTCCAGTCCTTGAAGCTGAGCCGGCGCATCGCCCACGAGCGGCTGACCCGGGTCTGCTTCCTCGATTACAACCGCGAGATGGCGCTGGTGGCCGACTTTAAGGACCCCGAGACCGGGGACCACGAGATCATCGCCATGGGGCGGTTGAGCCGACTGTATGGCAATGACGAGGCCGAGTTCTCCCTCGAGGTCCGC
This sequence comes from Isosphaeraceae bacterium, assembly GCA_049579985.1. Classification (GTDB taxonomy): domain Bacteria; phylum Planctomycetota; class Planctomycetia; order Isosphaerales; family Isosphaeraceae; genus Aquisphaera. The sequence goes on from JBAUOX010000848.1 coordinate 1,421, forward strand.
GATGCGTTCCAGCGGCACGGGCTGGGGACCGAGCTGCTCCGCCGGCTGGTCGCCATCGGCCGCGACGAGCAGATGGGGTGCATCAGCGCCGTGGTCTTGCCGCAAAACCTGGGCATGCTGCGCATCTGCGAGAAGCTCGGCTTCCACACCCATTACGCGGAGGCCGATCGTTTGATCCGCGCCAGGCTGGGACTCGTCGACACGGGGAAGTAGACGGACGGGTTCCGGGCCGAGTCGCCCCAGGGGATTGCTCCCTGGGGCCCTGGGGTTCCTCAGATCCGTACTTGCCCTTTCGGGCATAGAGGGTTATTGGTGTCGAGAGAGGGTTATTGGTGGAGGGTTATTGGTGTCAGTTCTTTTTCAACGAAAAAAGAACTGACACCAATAATCCCCTGACGTTGCCGTATGAGGCATATTTCGGATTGACCGCGTTGACCGCGTCGAACACCGAGATCGCGACAATTGCGTACGCGCGACGCATCAGGCGCTTGCAGATCAGCGGTCCGAACCGCCTGGAGCGCAATCGAGTTCCAGACGATCGCCTGGCTCGCTCGCGTCACGGACAGGGTGGTGCTGCTCGCGACACCCGTTGCTTCGACGACCTGAGCGGTGAGCTGGGTCGTCCCCATCCCGCAGTTGATCTTGAGCTGGTAGGCCCCCTGGGCGTCGGCGTGCGTCTTGGCGAACGTCCGCAGTTTGCCCGAGGCGAGCGCTTGGCGGAGAACTACGGTCGCGCCGGCCGCGGTTTGTCCGGTCAGGACGACGTACTTCGAGGCGACATCGACGTAGTCGCCGGCCGTGGCGGTTGAGCCGGCGAGGTGGAGCGTGATCGAGACCGTCGCATCCGGCGTCGCGGCCCTGCCGACAATCGCGCGAATCGAGGATCTGCCCGAGAGGAGCTCCCGCGCTTCCAGCGGTTCAAGACCGGGCCGGCAATGCCTTTGCTTCGCAATGGTTCGGAACACGGTTGGCAACCTCGCTCATTTGTCATTGGGAACCTAAGATGGCATGCATTCCGGCTTCGAAAACTTGCAGGGTCTGCCGCCCGAGCAGCGGCGTCGAGAACGACGTTCTTCAGCACGATCTGCTCTCTCAATAGACGGACAAGGATTGATCCGGCGCTTCCCGTAGTGGGCCAGTGATCTCGTTGGATTGTCGGGCTTCCCTGGAGGCTCAATCTCCCAAGCGAAAAGCTCGGGGAGAATGCGCTAACGTTTTCTCCGAGCGCTCTCAAAGCAAGAATCAGACGATTGATTGCCAGTCTACCGTGTCCTTTGGAAACAAGAGAGATAACGATCAGGTCGCCTGAGTTTACTCCCTTTTGGGTTCCAAGTTGGTTGAAAAACTGCCCTATCGAGGGGTAAAGTTGGAGCTCTTGGACCGACACCAGCAAGGAGATCATGAATGTCGAGTCTCTTGCGAGCAGGCAGGCGTGTCTGGCGAGCCATTGTACCACCCTCCTTCAGGGACAGACCTTTAGCTAAGAAGATAAAATCTTATTACTTCCGGCGCCTTGGGATTGACCCTCATGAGGTCGTTTACGACTTGGCTTATTTTGAGAGGGAGGTCGAACATTCGGCGGCTCGAAGCGCCAAAGTCATGGCAAGGAGCATACGAGCCGGTCTGAAACCGCGCACCGTCATAGATGTCGGCTGCGGTACCGGGGCGCTCCTCGAGGAGTTTCAGAAGGAGGGCTGCCAGGTCTTTGGACTGGAGTATGCCGAGTCAGCTTTGCAATATTGCAGGAAACGGAAACTCGACGTCCGAAAGTTCGATCTCAAAAAGATGTCTCTGACGAACCAGCCCACCTACGACGTGGCGATCAGCATGGAAGTGGCGGAGCATCTTCCCGAGACATGTGCAAACCGGTATGTCTTACTCTTGACCAGTTTATCTCCTTGCGTCGTGTTCACGGCGGCGAGACCAGGCCAGGGTGGCACGGATCACGTGAATGAACAGCCGGCCTCGTACTGGATATCCAAGTTCCAGAGTCGGGGATTCGAGCGCGATGAGATCTTATCAAGTCGCTGGAAATTGGAATGGGAAAGCTCTGGTTCTGTGTCATCCCACTACTATCATAATCTTTTAATATTTCGGCGAAGTGGAGCAACCTGATCGCCGACCCGATGAGCCATCGTTGCGCTACTCGCCACCATGCCGGCCATGGAGTGCAGAATAATAATTATGCGTCATTGAAATTCATACACCGCCGGGCCCTGTCAAACTGATTTTCGACTTCTCCCCGGTCCGGAGCTTCTCCCGCAACGACGCCAGGATTGCTTCCCGATCGGTGGCATCCTTGCGGGCCTCGTCGTCGTTGAGGCAGACGATGTAGTGGCGGCCCTCGACCCACACCTCCTTGACCTTCAACGGCGCCGGGTCCTCGCTGGTCGTGCGCTGGGGATGCACGACCCGATAGCGACCAGCCGGGCCAAGACCTCGTCCTTGACCTCGTTCTGCGACCGCATGCGGACGCCCGGGATGTACTGCCAGCCTCGCTCCTCCTTCTCGAGTGCCTCGATCGTCTCCTTGCTGATCATGCTCCGGTCGGCCACGATGCAAACCTTGCTGATGCCGGACCGGCTGCGGAGCCGATCGACCACTGGGATGAGCGTCGTGACATGGGCCGTGTTGCCGGGCCACACCTCACAGCAGATTGGCTATGACGTGGCACCAAGCGTTCGGCTCTGTGACGAATCCCAGCCCGTCGCAAAAGGACCTGCTTCGAAAATGGGCGAACTACTCTAGAAGATCAGTCAAACGTTTGACGCCCGTCTAATCGCCTTTGATGCCGATTGCCTGATAAGATTTTTCGTGACTTACCGTTTGGCCGTCACAGCCCCATGATGGCTCTGATCACCCCTGCAACTTCGGCTAGCGCTCCACGGCATCCGGAACCGAAAAGGCTCGGGGTGTTCCCTTGCCAGGGTGGAAAAGCTTGGGTCGACGGGGGAGTCTGGGGATCGCCCTGGATTCCGGGGCTATCGGGGGCGAGTGTCAATCGACCTACAGGTTCCCAGGAATTGATTCTTCTTCCGTTGGCGGACCAAGTGCAGGAATCGTCGCGTCAAACGCTGGAAGGGCAATCCGGACGACGGCAATATAGCCCCTTTTTGCTTGAGCCACTCCAGCCGATCAGGCCGGAATCGGTGGAAGATCGAACGCAGCACATTCCAGTGAGGTGGGAACATGGCATCATGGTAATGGAGCACTCGGGCCGTTTCTATGCCAGCGATTTCGCCGTCACCCATGCTCGAGCTCACCACGAAGTTATGAGAGCGTGGCAGCTCTGACCAAGTTGCCTTCGACGTGAAAGGTGCCACCGTCAGAGCGACAGTTTCATTGTAGAAAATACTATTGGAAGCGACTAAATGCGAATTCATGAGCTTTTCCAGGTTGCCCAGATAGTGGTCGACAATTGCCGACTCTCTGCACATCCGAAAGACACCGGCTTGTATGCAATAGCGCACTTGCTTCCCCTGGGCCATTACCCAGGGCAATTCATCAATGTCGAGCCCGTAGAGATCACAAACGGCCTTCCAGTATTCATCACAAGGGTGCGATGGCCCGGTCGTCGCTAGATCGCCCCTGGTCAAGCAGGCAGCGAACTCGGCGTCGTCCTTGAGGAATTCCTCTGGCTCGTCGAGGACAAGTACATCCGCGTCGAGCCAGATCAGGTTCTTCGCGTCACAGGCGTTTCGTGCGGCAACCATCGCCGTCGCCTTATTAGTAAAAGAATACCATGAGTATGGATGTTTTAAATTTTTATGTTTATATGTAATATTGAGCCGTTCAAACCCCTTCAGTGTCGATCGATGCAACGGAGGCCGAAATCGCGGCGAAAAACAGAGGACAGGTGCATTCGAGAGCCGGCCGCCCCATTGTCTCAGACTTTCGGCCATCAGTAAGACCTGGGGTTCTAGCGCGGCGTTCGGTTCAACGACTGTTACAAACGCCGTATCGCGATTTTCGGGCATGGGACCCTCCTGGTGTGTGACCACTCCCGAGATGCGACCACACAGGGGTGCGGACAACGTCCTGAAACCGAACGAGGCTTCGCCTCAGACCAACGAGATGTAAAGACAATGGCGCCGGTCGTGCCTAAGACGGGGTATGCTCGAGGCATCCCCAATTGCAACCGCGAAGCGGTTGGTTGACCCACGAGGGGTCGTGACAACCGGAGCCATCCATGAGCCTACCACATTCCGTCGCCGGAGTCCTCAATCAGCAAAAGTGCGTGGCCAAGCCTCTCTGCTGTGGGCCGACCCCACCCGTGGGGTTCACGCTGTGGGGCGCGGGGCTGCCGACCACGCCCCTTGGCCGTCCGATCGGGATTTCCGCACCGAACAAGGGCTACGCAATCCGGCCGCTGCCCGGTTGGGACCGCTGCGTGATTCAAGCAGCGACGGAAACGGGCCAGGACACGGGGTCAATCTCGTTCGAAGAGGACGGCAACAGTCGAATTCGTGCTTTCAATCCACCGTCCACCGTCGCGGTGGCGTGACCTCGAACTTGCCTGTGGGGGGGCTGAAGCGAATGCCGACTTGCCAGAGCAAATCGGGCTGGTGCTTGGCCAGCAAATACTTCATGACGACCTCGTCGGAAGGGGGCATGCCCGGGTCCTCGAAGACGACGCAGAGCCGGGCGTGGGGGCGGCGGGTCGAGGCGTCCCAGACTTCGATCAGGCTATGGGGCCGGCGCGGGATTCGGTAGTACTTGTCGCCGTTCTTGACGGTCACGCAGTCGAACTGGCAAAACTCGTGGAACTCCTTGGGCTCGACCACGTTGCGGACAAGCTCCGCGGCGACCAGCTCGGGCACGCCTTGCCGGTAGGCGGCCGCATCCAGGGTGATCGGCTCGTCGGAAGTTGGTTGCGGCGTGCTCTTGCCCTCGATGACCCGGAAGATCTCGGTCTCGACGAGCCGGGCATAGCCCGCCCGCAGCGCGGGGCTGGTGATGACGAGCTGCGGGAACGACGAGGCCACGCGCACCACCTCGTGGGCGAACGCGCTGGCCTCGCGCTGGAGCTTTTCCATCCAGTAGCGAACCATGCGCGCCCGGTCGGCTTCCGCGTAGCGAAACTGTTGCGGCCCGACGTCGGGGATGGCCAGCTCGACCTCGCCTCCGCTGCGGTCGAGTGTTCGGAGGACCGAATCATACGAGGCGTCGCCCCGGACGAATTGCTCGGCGGCCTCGACATGCCCGGTGCGCTTGACGCGGACAACCCGGTGCGTTGGGCGAGCCAGGAAAACGACCTGGCGCGCATGGGAATCCACCTGGCTGCGGACGTCGTCGACCTCGATCTCCCAGCGTAGGTATCCGGTCCGGATCATGATCTGGCCGCTCGATGCGATTCTTCGTGGCCTGTACCCCGCGAGAAATGTTGAGCGCTGCCGGGCGATTCAACCGCCCTGGATGGCCGGCACGATCAGGATCTCCGCCGCGGTGGCGTCGAACTGGCGGATCGCACGGCTCTGGCCGGGTCCGTCGAGCCTGAAGGCAAGCCGCCCGGCTGTGTAGTGTTCGGTGAAGACCGCATGGGCGCTGGCAACAGTCTCCGGCAGGTCCTTGTCCCATTCGGCGAGCGTCAGGTCGCCGTGTCCCGTCTTGAGCAGTCGCAGCTTGGCCATGGCCTGAGCTCTCCTTTACTCTCGGTTCGCAGTCCGGTTTGCGCTAGTTCTTCTGGAGACAGACAGGGCAGCCACTCGAGGAGGCGATGCCAAACGATCTCGAGGAATAAGAACGCCGGTGCCAGAAAACACCGGCGGCTCTGACCCTCACTCTATACTCTATTGTAGTCGACGACGCAAAGACCAGCCAGACGACTCGGGAGCCACGCTCGAGCTTTCCTGAGCCAATTCCGCAGTCCTGTCTCATCTCAGGCCCCGGCGGCGGCTGCGTCGCGGATCTTCTTCGCCGCCTTCTGAGGCTTGACCCGCCGCTTGCCGAAGGTGCCCTTGAACAACTTGCCCCGCTTGGTCCGCTTGTCACCCTTGCCCATGATCCAGTTCCTCCCAGGAATACCCGACGAATCGTGCCTGAGTGTCAATGGCCTTGCACTATTGCAGACGGACCATGAAGAGCCATTCAGCCTACATTCGGTCGGAGCTTGATCATTGTCCTTGAGTTTCTTGGCGTCGCTGATTAGGATTGGTACAGTCCGACATTTGTCGTGAGTCCCATCTAGTTTTCCCGGTTCTCGGCGGGAGGAGACCCCTCGATGCCCCGTCGCCGTCTGATCGGTGAAGCCGGCGCGTTGCTGGCGTGGCTCGTGGCGGCCGGTTGCGGCTCCAGTTCCACGCCGGCGGCGAAGCCCGCGGCCGGGCTCTCCTCGCCGGCCAGTCCGGTTCCTGCCAGCCCCGCAATCGAGGGCGTTGCGAGCCCGAAGCCGATCCAGGCCCAGGCCCCGACGACCCCTTCACGAGCGCTGGTGCTCACGATCAGTCCCGAGGCTGCTACGATAACGGCGGACGACCCCGGTGTGCAACTGCTGCTGCGCCGGCAATCCGCCGACGGCACGGTCAAGGACCTGACAGGGCTGGCGGCCTGGCGGGTCGATCCGCCGGGATTCGGGGCGATCGAGGCGGGCGGCTATCACCGTCCGCTCGCCGCCGGCAAGGTCTCGGTCAGGGCCGTGTTCGAAGGTCAGGAGGTTGCGGCTTTGATCAACGTGGAGCCGCGGGAGAATCGTTCGTGGTACTTTGCCAGCGACGTCGTTACCATCCTGACGCGCCTGGGTTGCAACACAGGAAGTTGCCATGGAAGAGCGGACGGTCAGAACGGCTTTCATCTTTCCCTTTCCGGATACGATCCCGACGGCGATTACCAGAGCCCGGTCCGGGAGGGAGGCCAGCGCAGTGTTGCGCTGCTCGATCCGGAACAAAGCCTCTTCCTGACCAAGGCTATCGGCAGGACGCCACCCCTCGGCATCCCGGGATTGGCCCGAAAGCGATAAATCCATTCACAATTCTTGTAGTCACTGTCTAGCTTGACGAGCAAAGTCAGTTTTCCCATTCATGCTGAACCAACACAGGGCGGCTGCGTCTACGACACCGACACCGACACCGACACCATCATCGCGGCGCTGCGGGATCGCGCGTGAGGAGCGCTGCCCGGGGAGGGTTCCCTTTTGTTGTCTGGATCACCGCCTCGGGAGCAGGTCCGCCACGGCAATCTGGGCGACCGCCTGGCCATCGATGATCAGATCGACAAGCTCGTTCTTCTTGAGAATCGTAAGCGAAGAGTAGCTGCCGTTGGCCGGCCTGGCATAGACCTCGAGTTGGCGGTGAACCAGATTGACGATCCAGTAGATGGGGATTCCCCCGCCTCCATAGGTCTCGGCGAGCTTGCGGTCTTCGGCCAGGCTCGACTTCGCGATTTCGACGACCAGGGCGACGTCCGCAGGGTCGGGGTGTCTGTCCTCGTAGTCGTCGATCTCGCCCCGGACCACGGCGAGATCCGGCTCAGGCTCGCTATCCCGCGACGGGATGCGTACAGGCCCCTCGACGCGAGCGTGCCAGCCAGACGGCAAGACGCTCTCGATCGCCCGCCGTGCTCGACCCGAGGAGCTCATGTGATCCGGTTTCTTGGTCATCTTCGCCACCAATCGCCCTTCGATCAGTTCGATGGGGTCATCTTCACCGATGGTCCCGTCCTCGATCATTCGCTCGTACGCGTCGACCGTGATGGCCGCGGCTTTCGTGCTTGCCGTCGTCATGTCATGCTCTCCGCCGGGTCCCCCCTGCTCGCCTGTCCTCGCTCCAATCTACGCTTTGATGGGGCCAAGGTCCACGTCTCCAGTGTCATTAGCCCGCAGCCCGGGGACGATGGGGCCACCCACGTTTCTCAGACGATGGGGCCACCCACGTTACTCGGGTGCCAGAAAGGGGGTGGCCCCGCCGCTCCCTCGGGTGCTAGAAAGTGGGTGGCCCCCTCCGCTCCCGGCTGGGCCGGCTACTCCCATGCGCCGGCGGAACAGCGAGGCACCGGCCGAGAGCGTGTATAGTCAAGCTTCACTTCGGCGGGTCCGGTCGCTGGGCTCTGAGGCTTCGCGCGAGCGCATTATGCTGGTGATCAGCCCAAGAGTGTGCGATAATCGAAGCTGTGCTGCGGTGGGCCGGTGAGCCACCGGCATGCGACTACGGGACGGATGCGGAGGGTGTATGAACCGCGAATTTCACATCGTCATCGAACGCGATTCGGGGGGTTATTACGTGGCCTCCGTGCCGGCACTGCCGGGCTGCCACACACAGGCCCGGTCGCTGGACGAGCTCGCCGAGCGGATCAAGGAGGCGATCGGACTGTACCTGGAAGTGGCAGGCGAGACCAGCGAAGCGCTGGATTTCGTCGGGGTCCAGCGGGTCACCATTGCATCATGAGCAAGCTACGGGCATTGACCGGGAAGGAGGTCGTAGCCGCCTTGGAAAGGGCCGGCTTCTCGGTCATCCGGACCCGTTCGAGCCACCACTTCATACGACATCCGGACGGCCGGACGACGGTGGTTCCCATTCATGCGGGTGAGACGATCGGGCCGGGATTGATGGGCAAGATCCTTCGCGATTGCGAACTCACCCGCGAGGAATTCGCTCTGTTGCTCTGAGCAGACGTGGAGTGCACGGCCAAACCTTGCCCCGTCCCGGCCCCGGCATCCCGCGACGCTTTGCAGAATGGCGAATCTCGAGAAGCAAAATGCGGGAAGAAGCCGCGCGCCGTGCATATGTGCATAAATGTATGGTGATGTGCAAGCGATAGACTTTCCTGCAAAGTTCGTGGCCTTGGCGAGTCGAATTGAGAGGAGGAAGAGCCGGATTCAACGGGTCTGAGGATCGTCGCAGCAAGGCCGGGCAAGAGAAACTGTCGATGGATTCCGGAAATTCCTCACAGCCTGAGTCGGTTGCGAACGATAACTAGACCACATAGGAGTGGTCGCCTTGATTGTGAAAGAGTCGCCGGAACGATCGGTCCTTTGTCGGTCACAACGGTCCCGGCGCTAGAGGGCAGGAGGGCAGGAGAGCTTCCCGGCGCGTTCGCGCACGTCCCAAGGAGGGGGAAAGACAATGTTCCAATCCGCGCGGCACCGGAGCCCGAAGACCCCGCGCTGGGTTCGCGGCCTGATAACGGGTGCCTTTTTGGCCGTAATCTCCACGACGCATCTCGGCTGTGGTCTCGATTATGTCTTCCGCAACATCTCGCCCCTGCATCCCACGGGGTGGTCCTTCGCTTGGCCGGTCCTGCCGTCGCAGTCGCAGCGGCTCGAGGAAGACATCAAGCGTGAGGAGCGGGACAAGGTGCCGATCCTCGACCCCATCCCGGCCGATGGGCTGGGCGTGGCCTGCCTCGATCCGCCGAACGAGGAAGAGGTGTGGAACAAGGTGCCCAAGTTCAAGAACGGGGCCTACTTCTTCTACGAGACCCAGCGGAACAACGTCCGGATCCTGATCGAAAAGATCGGTGAGAAGGTCGATCCGTGCCGGATCTATCCGCTGGCCGGTCCCTGCCAGCTCGTGCACTGCCACTACAAGTGCACCGTGTATTATGATGAACTATACTGGTCGGACTACCCGATTCCGTTCAACCATGTGGACCATAAGGTCGAGGTCGTCTACATCGACAAGGACCACCTTCGCCGCTGCGGCGGTCCAGCCCAGGCCGCGACTCCGCCACTGTAAGCTGGTTCGCGTGAGCCGGGAGTGGTCCGCGTGAATCAAGAGGTCAGATGAAACGGCGCCGCGCACCCTCGCCCAGGACGGGACTTTCTCAGATGCGGCGGACAGGCGCGGACAGTTTCACCAGTGGACGTAACGGCAGTAAGAGGATCGCAGCTCACGTATTGCGCTTAGGTTGCTGCCGAGCTACTCGCCGATGTTGAGGAGCAAACTGTCCGCCCTGTCCACCAGGCTCAGCGGCCAGGGCGAGAAAGTCCCATCAGGACAAGGGCTCCGACATGCTGGCCGGTTCAGCAGCTTCACCATCAGGGTGCCATCCTGGAAAGCGTCGTCACGGGTGCACTGCCGGAACGCTTGCCGTGAAGGAAAATCAGTCCGTAGAATCAATTTCATGAAAACGCACATCGAGAACCGAGCTGGCGTGGCCGTTGGCTTTCTGGTTCTGGTCGCTTTTTGGGGCGTGGATCGAGGATTCGCCCGGGCGCCCGGCGAGAACCAGACGGGTGCCGTACTTCTGGATCGCGGGGGGCAGCCGCGGCTGGAGGGATCGCTGCTGGCGGACCTTGGCTCCGGGCTGAAGTTCCTGCCGCGGGGTGGCGAGCCGCAACGGCCGCTGGCTCTCGAGGCGGGCTCGGTCTTGAGTTTTCAGGGGACTGAGCCGCTGGCTGTCTCGATTCCGCCGCTCTACCGGGTGCAGGCGGGCGCAAGTGCGCGGATCTCCGGGATGCTCCACGCGGTGAGCGACAAGGCTGTTTCGCTGAGCGTTCCCTGGCAAGCGGCCGAGATCGTGGTGACGCGGCCCGGGGTCCAGGCCGTTCTCCAGCGTCCGGGCGAGGCCAGGCTGTTTGCCGACCGGTTCGATCGCATCAGCGACTCTCGATGGTTTGTCAGCGGCAAGCCGGAACTCCTCGACAATTCGCAGACATCGAATCAAGGCCGGAGAGTGCGGCTGCCCGCCGGGGAATCGTCGTTGCAGCACCGGCTGGCCGAACCGCTGGTCTCCGGACGGGTCGAGCTCTTGTTGTTTGATGAAGGCAAGGTCGCCGCCGGTCAGCGCTGGACGCTCGACCTGACGTTCCGCGGCCCGACCGGGCCGGCGACGCTGCGGATCCTGCTTGGCTGGGCGGAAGAAAGCCTGGCGGTGGAATCTCCGGAGGGCCCCGCGCTGGCGGTGCAGCGACTCGCTCGTTCTCCCGGCTGGCACCGTCTGACCCTCCGGTTCGGCCCCGAGCAGACCGAGATCGCGGTGGACGGCAAAGAACTCGCCCACGGCAAGTCTCCATCGGGGCCGCTCGACGCCATCCGGATCGCGACCTCCGCAACGGGTTCGAGCCCGGCACCCCCTGGCCTTGCCGGCTACCTCGGTGAGATTCAGATCGTCCGGTTTGCCGAGCCGCCCACCAGCCTGGAAATCGACCCGACGCAGGATGAGGTCCGGCTGGTCGTCGGCGACCAGCTCTATGGACAGATTCGTCAAGCCGATCACGAGCACGTCGTGATCGAAATCGATGGCAAGCCGGTCACTCTCGACTGGAGCGAGGTCGCAGGGATTTATTTCCGCCGCGTCCCCGCCGCCGCGGCTCCCGTCGAAGGTGCCCTCGCCCGGCTGGAATGGCGCGCGGTGCCGGGAGAGCCAAACGAGGGCCGCGACCTCGATCACGCCGAAGGTGCCATTACCGCGATCTCCGACTCCGGGATCACCCTGGCGACGCCGTATGCCGGAACGCTCACCATTCCCCGTGACCGGCTGGCCCGGCTGCGCGTGCTCGACCGGGGATGGCTGCGCATCATCGACCCGTCCGCCCATCACCTGGGGGACAACATCTCGACCACGCCGCCCTTGCTCGACCCTCCGCTCCCCGAAGGAGGAGTCCTCGAGCGGAGCTTCGAGCTCGACGCCGTCCGTCCCGGGCAAGGCTTCGTGGTCCTTGACCTTTTGCAGGTGGTCGGTGAAACGGCTGGCTCGCCCTACTCCAACCTCGTTCAAAAGGGTGAGCTGCGAACATACGTCGTTGTCAACGGCAAGCGGATCGACTACATCAATCGATACATCACGACGTCCAACGAGACGCCCGAGCGAATCCGGATCCCGATCCCGCAGGGCCTCTTGAGGCCCGGCAAGAACCTGCTCCGGATCGAACAGACCGGCATCGCCAGCGACCCGACCTGGTTCGACGATCTGGGAATCCTTCAGGTGGCCATCCAGTTCTCCATGGCTGAGAATCCCTCGCCGGATCGTCCGCCAAGCTCGACCGCGAAACCCTGACGGCAGGCATCATGAAGATGTTGACGCGAAGCATGGTCCGGCACGCCCACGCGATCGCCCGTGAAGTCGGTGCGCGGGTGATCATGCTCCATGCCGATGTCATCGAGGAGGATGCCGACCTCTCGTCGCTGGTCGAGGACGTGAACTTCCGGGTCATTCTCGTCTCGCACCGGCCTGGTTTTCTTGCACCCGTGGAACGAAAGGATATGTGCTCGGTCGTGCATGTTCCCGATATCGCCATGACACGCGCCGGACTGGTCAAGGTGGCGACGCTGGTCGCGGCGGCCGAGAGCCTGGTCAAGGCTGGCGACCGGATCCTCTGCCTGACGGGAATTGACGGCTCGGGATCGATCGACACGATCATGGTTCTGGACATGGGCACCGAGATCGAGCTGTTCTCGGCGTCCACAGCCGACCCCTTGCCCAAGGACGTGACCCCGGCGGTCTTCGAGCGGATCTTGACGCTCGCCAGCGAGCTGGGCGTGGAAGGTCGCGAGGGGCGGACGGTCGGGACCCTGTTCGTGATCGGCGACAGCGACCGCGTGCTCTCGCAGAGCCACCAGCTCGTATTCAACCCGTTCCACGGGTATCCCGAGGGAGAGCGCAACATCCTCGACCACCGATTGGAGGAAACGATCAAGGAGTTCTCGGCGATCGACGGCGCCTTCGTGGTCCGAGGGGATGGCGTCGTCCTGTCCGCCGGGCGCTATCTCGCCCCGCGGAGCAAGCTCGAGGAGCCGCTTCCCCAGGGCCTGGGCACCCGCCATGAGGCCGCCGCGTCCGTCACGGTAACGACCGACTCGATCGCGGTTTGCGTCTCTCAGTCCACGGGCACGGTCTCGATTTTCAAGGGCGGGCGCATGATTCTCGATATCCAGAAGCCCCGCGGCCGGGGATCCGACGCGTTGTGAGCGAGCGGCAGCTCGATGCCCGCGATCCTCACTTCCCCTTGTTGATCTGGTCGTAGTACGCCCGGATGTGCTTCTCGACGTTCTTGGGGATCTTCTGGTTCGAGAGCGCGTTGGCGGCGGAGGCGGTGGCCGCTTCCATCTCGCCCTGGATGTCGATGACGCTCTCGCCCTTGACCGTCTTGCTGGGCTGGGTGAACCCCTGGAGGACGGCCTTGCCCTTGCGGACCTGCTGCTGGACCTTGGTGCTGTAGGTCGCGGTCTCGTCAGGAGCCTCGGGACGATCGCCCTGGCCGCGGCCTCGACCCAGACCCTGGCCCAGGCCCCGGCGCATGCTGTCCATCGAGCCCATGCCGTTCATCATCTGGCCAAGCTGGTTCATCCCGTCCTCGCTGATCCCGTTCTTGGCGTCCATGACGTCGGCCATCGCGCCGTCGAGTGCTTCCATCTCCTCGAGCTGCTTGGCCATCTGGGCGAGCTGCTGCTTGGTCATGCCCAGCGCCTCGGCGGCCTGCTCGGTGTCGCCCTTCTCGAGGGCCTCCTGCGCCTGGCCGAGCTTGCCGGCAAGTTGCTCGAGCTGCTCGAGGCTCTTGGACTGCTGCTTGAGCTTCTCCACCTCGCGCTCGTACTGCTCCTTGCTCAGGCCGCCATTCTTGAGGGCCTGGTCGAGCTGTTTCTTGCGCTCTTCCTTGTTGGCGACTTCTTTAAGTTTCTTGGTCATCTCGGCGAGCTGTTCCTGGAGCGCCTTCTTCTCGGCCTGAGTCATCTCGCCCTTCTCGAGCTTCTGCTGAAGCTCTTTGAGCTGTTCGGCGGCCTTCTTGAAGTCGCCCTTGGCGAGTTCCTTGGAAAACTGGTCGGCCGGGCCGTTCCGGCCCATTTCCTTGAGTTGCTGAAGCTGGCGATTGACCTGATCGGGAGAGCCGAGCTGCTTCTTCCGCTCCTTGAGGGCGTCGGTCAGCTTGTTCATCTCCACGAGCAGCCGGTCTTTCTGCGCCGGGGGGGCCTTGGCCAGGTCTTCGGCCTTCTTCTCGATCTGGGCCAGCAGCTTCTCGGCCTCGGGGAACTTGTCCTTGTCGATAGCCTGCCGCTGGCTCGAGATCTTCCTGGAGAGCGCCTCGGACTGCTTGGCAAGGGCCTTGGTATCGACCTTCGTCTCGGTCTTGGCCTGGACGGTGCGCTGGATCCAGGCGGGAACAAAGAGCATGGAAACCGCGAGACTCGCCGGGATCAGCACGACCCACGCCCTGCGCGGCAGCTTCGGGCCGAACGCGGAAGTCACGTCCAGGTCGGCGAGCTTCTTCATGGCATCGGCGAAGAGCGCGTGGCCGGCCGAGGTCTCGCGCAGATCGGCCGGCAGGGTCAACGCCGTGCTGACCCGTTCGTTGAGATGGAAGACATGATCGATGGCCACCGCGGCGTCGAGCCGGCTGGGCCCGGTGAAGATCGCGATCAGGGCGGCAATCAGCGCACCCACTCCGCAGGCGATGGCGAAGGGTGCCCACTCCGGCCCGGGCAGCGCGTGATTGAGCGCCTTGCTGACACCCAGGACCACGGCCACCAGCAAGAGCGCGATCGTAAGCACCCAGACGAGTGAGCTGACGAATCGCTGCAACCTCAGCCGCCGAAAGACCCGAGCCACCGGCTTTTCCAGCTCGCGCATCACGTTGCTCCCACGACTGGGGTTTTCCGGCCAGATCCAACAGAACAGAGATGCTCTGACGAACGTCGTACGTCGAGTTTAATCATCGCGCCGTTGGTTTGCAAGACGCGAAACCGAAAGCGTTCGGACGGTTTTCCGGAGTTCAAAGCGTGTTTTTCTGAAAAGTCAGGGATTGGTCCCGGCGCTGTTCGACCCACCCTACGATGAATTCACCGCGGGACCGGAATCTTTGCCGCCTTGACCATCTCGCTGATGACCTTGAACTCGGGCCGGTCGGCCGTTTCGAGCCACTCGAAGAGGACGGCCTCGGTGGTCGAAACGACCGCCCCGGCTTGCTCCATCCTGCGAAGGGCGAACTCCCAGTCGAACCGATTTCGCGAGGTCACGGCGTCGGCGGGAACCTGGACCCGGAAGCCCAGGTCGAGAAGCTCGATCGCGGTCTGGGACACGCAGACGTGCGCTTCGATGCCGACGACCGTGACGTGCCGGATGTGGCGGCCGTAAAGCTGCTCCAGGAGCTGCGGCACCCCGCAGCAATGGAAGATGAGCTTGGTCGGCCGCTCGGGGATGAGCGCGGCGATCGACGGGACCGTCGGGCCCAGGCCGCGCGGGTATTGTTCCGTAGCCCAGACGGGCATCTCCATCTCCCTGGCTCCCCGGACCAGGCGAACGATGTTCTCGATGACCGGCTCCCGGTCTTGCATGACCGCCAGAAGCTTTTCTTGCGTGTCCACGACGAGCAAGGCGCCGTGCTGTGCCGTCAATCGCTCTGTCAAGCGCATGGCGTACGCCTCCGTTCCAAACCGAAGCGTCGATGCTCGAGCCCTGGAACGATCCGAGCCCTTTACTTGCGAGCCTAAGACCAACTTCCACCAACGTCAAGCGACCCCCGGGGGTTTGCCGTGCCTCGCCTTGTCGCTTGGGGTGGTCCGGCGTTAGGATGTTCTGCTACATGAACTTTCGTTCGACGTGCCGGCCTCTGGGCTCGTCCAGGAGACGCGGCCGTGCTTCGTCCGGGCTAGGGTATCCGACGTGGCCGACAACCCTCGACTGCTGGTCATCGATCGCGAAGCGTCGCCGGGGAAAGCCACGCTCAAAAAGCTTGGCGAAGCGTTCGACGTGGTGACGGTGCACTCGATCTCCAAGGCGATATCGCTCTTGCGAGACACGCATTTTAGCGGGGTCTATGTCGATGCATCACAGCTCTCGGCCGTGCGCTGGGTGGGCATGATCATCCAGGCCGAGGAGATCCTCGACGCGATCGCCGACGGCGTGGCCGTGGTCGATCCGGACCTGCGGATCATCTGGGCGAACCCCGAGTTCCTATCGCTCACCGATTCTCAATCGCAAGTGACCGGCGGCAAGTTTTACCAGGTCCTCGCCGAGTCTGAAGTTCTGGGACCCGACCCCTGTCCGTTCACCAGTGCGGTGGCTTCGCGGGGGCCGGCCAGCACCGTGATGAAGATCCGGGGAAGCCGGTACCTGCGAGTGACGGTGACGCCGGTCTTCGATGCCGCGCACACGCTGACCCACCTGATCGCCCTGACACGCGAGATCACCGACGAGACCCAGCAGCAGCTCAAGGTCAACGCGATTGCCCAGGCCGGCGACGAGCTGGCCGACCTCACCCCGGAAGAGCTCTCTCAGCTTGGGGTCGAGGAGCGCACCGATCTGCTCAAGTACAACATCGCCCGTCACATGAAGGACCTGATGGGCCTTGACTACATCGAAATCCGGCTTCTGGAGAAGGCCACCGACAAGTTGATCCCCTTGCTCAGCGAGGGCATGTCTCCCCTGGCCGCCACCCGCGAGCTGTCGGCGCGCAAGGAGGGGCACGGCGTGACGGGGTTTGTCGCCGCGACCGGTCAGAGCTACCTCTGCCCCGACACGACCAAGGACCCGCTCTACATCGAGGGCGCTGAGAACGCGCGCAGCTCCCTGACCGTGCCACTCGTCTATCATGGCACGGTCGTCGGCACGCTCAACGTCGAGAGTCCCCAGCCGAACAACTTCGACGATCGGGACCGCCAGTTTCTGGAGATCTACGGCCGCAACATTGCCGCGGCGCTGAACACGCTGGAATTGCTCCAGGCTGAGAAGGAGAGCACCGCGAGCGCCTCGGTGCAGGCGATCAGCCGCGAGGTGGCTCTTCCGCTTGACGACATCGTCACCGACGCCACGACGATCCTGGACCGTTACGCGGGGCATGACGACGACATCATCGCCCGCCTTCGCCACCTGCTTTATCGTGCCCGAGAGATCCGGGTCATCATTCACAAGGTCGGTGCGTCGATCGTACCCCAGCCCCGGCGAAGTCCGGAAGCCGCAGTTTCGCGGCTGGCGGGAACTCGGGTTCTGGTGGTCGATTCCGACGAGGCCATACGCCGGTCGGCTCATCACCTGCTCGGCGTTCAGGGAGCCGTCGTGGAGACGGCGCGCGACGGTCACGAGGCTGTAGCCCTGATGCGCCAGACGCCGTATTCCGCGGCGCTTGTAGACATCCGGCTGCCCGACCTGGACGGTTACGAGATCTTTCACAGGCTCCACGAGATCCAGCCCCAGACACCGGTCATCCTCATGACCGGGTTCGGTTACGACCCGACGCACTCGATCGTCAAGGCACGCCAGGAGGGTTTGCAGACGGTGCTGTACAAGCCGTTTCGCTCCGACCGCCTGATGGAGGCCGTGGAGCAGGCGTTGCGCGTCGTGTCTTCCGGATCCGCGTCTGACGGGTCGGCCTCGGAAGACGCCGCGCACAAGAGCGCGCCGCAGCCGCCGCCAGCGGCGCCCACTCCGTTCGCCACATCGGCAACCGGTGGCGAGGAAGGCCAGCCGGGCGCGCCATCGCCATCGCCATCGCCATCGGCGTCCGCGGTCACGGACGGCGTGCACGCTGAGTCTCGGCCCACGGAGGTCTTGCGACATGAGCCTTGAGTCGCCCTGGCTGGGAGTGCTCGGCGCAATCTTTGTGCCGGCGCTCGGGCATCTATATCACTTCATCCTGGCGGTGAATATCACCAGCGGCTGGGGCCTTCGCGAAACGAGCCTGGCGCGACTGAGGCTGGTGCTGCTGGCGATTCTGGTCGCCTCCGCTGCCTTTCTGCTCGCCCGGCACGTCCGGGATCCGTGGTGGAGCTGGGACTGGCCGTTGCGGGCCTACGCCTATCTCTGCCTTGTCTCCGGGGGACTGATCTTGCCGCTCACCTCGCTTGGCCTGGGAATGCGGCGCCGGCCCGGCGGGGTCGCCGGCCGGTCCGATCTGCTCGCCCTGGACGAGCAATTCGGAAGCGAAACCATGATCGGAACGGGAAAGGGGAGCTGGCTGTTGCGGCTGCCAGGCAACGAGTCGTTCCAGCTCCTCCGCAGGAAGTGGGTCCTGGATCATCCGGGGTTGCCACAGGCGCTCGAGGGTTTGACGATCGTCCAGCTCAGCGATTTGCACTTCGCACCCTGCTTCCGCCGCGCCTTCTTCGAGCGCGTGGTGGAAGCGTGCGCCGAATGGAGGGCCGACCTGGTCGTCATCACCGGAGACCTGGTCGACGCGGACGAAGTCATTCCCTGGATCGAGCCGGTGCTGGAGCCTTTGGAGGCCCGGCTTGGCAAGTACGCGATTCTGGGAAACCACGATGCCGAGCATCAGTCCCAGCGCGTTCTGGGCGCGCTGGCCGATGCCGGGTTCGCATCGCTCGAGGGGCGCTGGTGCACGATGGAAGAGAACGGTGCGCGGCTGGCCGTCGGAGGCACCTCGGCGCCCTGGGGGCCGGCGCTCTTGCCGGGCTCGGTACCCGCGGCCGATTTCCGGATCTTGCTGAGCCACTCTCCCGACCAGTTCTACAGGGCCCGCGACTGGGGCGTCGACCTGATGCTCTCGGGCCACAACCATGGCGGCCAGATCCGGCTGCCCGCACTTGGCCCCGTCTTCATGCCCAGCGTCTACTCGCGCCGGTTCGACAGGGGGTTCTTCCGCTCTGGATCGACGTTCCTGTACGTGAGCGAGGGCGTGGCCGGCAAGCACCCCTATCGTTACGGCTGCCCACCGGAGATTTGCTGCTTCGTGCTCAAGGGCCGACCTGAGCCCCAATACCGTTGAATTAGCAATAACACCCTTGTTCGAAGGGACTTCTGGCTCCCTCTCCCATCGCGAGAGAGGGTTGGGGTGAGGGGGGCTGGGCACGACCAACCGCCGCTGGTTCGGGCAGGGTTACCACCGTGGAGCGGTTAGTTCAAGGAAGTGGAGAATATGGTGCGGGTGTCGTGAGTTGCTGAGGTCCACCGGCGACGAGCGGGGCCTTCGTCTTTCCCACCGCGGAGCGGTTTCTTCCCAGTCCGAGAAACGCGGAGTTCAGGCAGCCAGAAACGGTCCGAGCGCGGACAGGAAGTGTTGGCAGCG
Source organism: Isosphaeraceae bacterium (assembly GCA_049579985.1). Lineage (GTDB taxonomy): Bacteria > Planctomycetota > Planctomycetia > Isosphaerales > Isosphaeraceae > Aquisphaera. The sequence continues at coordinate 20,310 of JBAUOX010000848.1, forward strand.
CGTTGAGTTGGGTATCCATGGCCTGAGAGCTGGGGCCGCAACTGGTATAGAAAAGTCCGAGACACGCGGAGTTCAGGCAGCCGTCAATGCCCGAAAAACAATTGGTGTCGGTCCTGGCGCTTTTTTATCACCGCCCTATTACTA
>JBAUOX010000849.1:0-6522 GCA_049579985.1 Isosphaeraceae bacterium
AGGTTCGTCGTCGTGCCGAGCAACTCGTCCAGGTCACACTGAAGCTCTTCAAGGAGTGAATTGCGATCGACGTTCTTCGCGGTCTCCACCACTCGCGGAAGAATGCGGCCCGATGGTGAATTCCCCATGCTCACGGTTCGCTGGGGAACCCTGGCCTCGACGAGGAGTTCGCGCTGGTCGTCACCCTCGCCTTCCGCCCAGGCTTTGAGTTCGGCGTCCAGGACTTGATTCGGCTGGCTCGGTCCTGGCATCTCACGACTCTTTCGGGAATCGGCCATAGCCCCGCTCCAGGGCGAAATCGATGGCCCGGAGGACATCCGGCGTCCGAAGCCGTAGCGGTGATCCTGTCCGCTTTCGCCGAGTTTCTCGACAGAACCAAGGATGAAGTTCTTGAGAAGCGTCGCTCTGCGGATGCCGCTTTCGCGCTCATGAATTTTAGTCGCAAACACTTTCCGGAGCACTGCTCGTGCTTGCCCCGTTGCCACATTCGATGCCGCCATAGATCGGCACGTCCGGGATCATCGTCTTCCACGGCCTGACGGGCAAGCGGAAAGTGAGCAGCGCCTCGAGGACGCGGTTTCTTGCCTCGGCAAGCAGAATGAGCGAGGAGTGGAAACGGGGACGCAGCTAGAATCAAGAACAAGTTGCGTCCCCGTTTCCAGCCCAAGGCACCGATTCTTTCGGATCGCTTCCACAGTGACTGCGCTTCGGGGCCGGCGGTTGGACTCATAACCATAATAGGCGACAGTTCGGACTATTTGACCAAGCCCGCTGCCAGGTCGACAGGACCGATCTGGCGGGGGGCGGAGGAGGCTGTCGGGACGTGCTCGAGCTGAGCGCCTCGCAGCGACTCCGCCAACCGCTTCTGGCTCTCCTGGACGAGCGCCAGCATGGCCTCGCGTGCCCGCTGCGCCTCCACGTCCTTCTGCCTTGCGGTGGCGATGATTTTGCCCAGCGAGTCGTTCGCCTGGACGATGGCATCGGCCGCCACGAAGGCGCGCTGCTGCATTTCGCCGATCTTGGTGGTCATATCGGCGAGCATCTTGGTGTTGCCGCGCACCAACTGGTCGGTCAGCAGCCGGAACTGCTGAGCGGCCTCGAGTTGGTTCCGCGCGCGGAGCAGGTTGATCGCCACGGTCAGCTTCTGCTTCCAGGCGGTCAACCCCAACGTCGCGGCCTCCTGCAAGGCGTTGGCCGAGAAGGTGAGCACCTTTTCGACCTGCCGGGACTCGTGCGTGGTGTTCTCAGCCAGGGACAGAGCCATCTGGAAAGAATACACACGCTGGTGGAGAAGCTCCATCAGGTCCCAGAGGCCTTGGAGGTTGCCCAGTTCGCCGGAGTCGACCGACCCCTGCAGTGCGCTCTGCTTCTGGCGGTACTCCTCTTGGAACTCCGCCAGCTTGAGCGCAGCCGCAGCGATGCAGATCTGGAGGGCATCCTTGTACCTGTCCGCGTCGTTTCGCAGGGTTTCCATCTGCTGGATGCCCTGGAACGCCGCGATGCGCTCCTCCTCCAGACGAACTTTGATCCCGTTCAGCACCCCCTCCACCGCGTCGAAACGCTGGAGGAAGGTTCTGATCCGCTGGTCGAGCGACCCGAAGAGGCGACCGACGAGGGGCAGGCTTTTCAGAAGCCCCCTCACCTCGCGTAGCATCGAGGGGTCGAGGCTCTGCATCTGCTCCTCGAGCTGCCGCAGCAACTCGCCCGCATAGCCGGCGCTCCGCATCCGCACGTGCTGGAGCATGCCGTCCGCACTGCCGCTGATCGCGGTCTGCGCCGCCTGGCCAAATACCAGGATCTCCGTTGACGAACGCCCAAGTTTCTTGGCCAGCTCGCCCACCCGCTCGTTCTTGACTCGATCAAGCGTGGGCAAGCCCACCACCTGGAACGTTCGCGGATCCTGGGTAAGGGCCAGGGACGTCTGATCACTCATGGGATGCTCCCAGTAACAGAGAGGGGGGATACGCACCCCCCTCAGGTGTTAGCGCCCGCTCACGGCCTGGAGCACCTGCTCCATGACCACCGTGGTGGGCATCTCCTGGACCGACTGGATCGCCGGAGCGATCCCGATTTCTTTCAGGGACGGCGGGAGGCTCACGTTATTCGACATGAGCCCCACGCGGAAGCCGTGTCTCTCCCAGGCGATCTTCTTCAGGTCGGGATCGGTGGTGAGCGCCTCGAGGAGTCGCTTCCCGCCCTCCGACAGGGCGATCATGGGGTGAGACGCCCATGTGGTCGGCCTGGGGTAGAGGACCGCGATTTGGCTCCTCACTGTGTCGACCAGTTGTGGGTTCTCCTGGGAGAACTCGATCAGTTGGTTTTCGTACGCCACGACCATTGGGTGGGCTCCCAGCCCCTGGCTCAAGTACACCTTGAACAAGGTGCCGGAGCTGTCCTCCAGCCGGCCCATGGCACGATAGAGGCGCTCGACTCGGGGGGTCAACTGCATGGCCGCCGCCGCGTCCGGAATCTCGCCCCCGTTCATCGTGTTCATCAGGAGCCCGGTGAAGGTGTAGCCGGAGTTGCTTTCCGCCGGACTGGTCGACTTCACCTTGACTGACCCGAAGAGTTCGGGGAGTCCGACCTGTTTCCATGGCAGCTTGGCCTCCACTGCCGCGACAAAGCGCGGCATGTCGAGGACAAGGTGGCTGTCACCGATCTTCTCAACGATCGGCTTGGCCTGCTCCGCCCCAGCACCACTCACGCCGCTTGATGGCAGGGAGACGGGCTTGGCGAAGGCCTCGGCAACGGCGCGCCACGAATACACCACGATCGGTGAGTTCATGACGTCCTCCACCTTGAGCGCCTGGCCGCGGAATAGCTCTGCGCTCCCGCGGCTGGCAGGCCAGAGGAAGTCCAGACCCTCGATGCTGGTATGCATCATGGCCAGGGACCCGGATTTCTGAGCCTTAACCTCGAGGCGATAACGCTCCCGGAGAATCCGGATCACCTCCAGATCGCTCAGGAAGCCGACCTTCTCGCCTCCGATTTTGCCTGTAATCTGCAGGAATGGAAGCTTTTGCTCCAGCTCCACCTTTTCCTGCTGTTGGTTCTGCTCTCGCTTCGTGGTGAGCAGGGACCATGAGACCAGACCGATCGCGACGACGGCAAAGAGCGCCGCGCCGGCCAGTTGCTGCACTTTCATGATTCGCTCCTGTTTGAGCCGACGCGCCTCGGCGCATCAGGTTTGGGTAATGCGGACGCGGTATACTGCTGGGCGGCTTCTCCAAGAAGCCTCCTGAGCGTATTGGTGTCCACTTCCAGGCTTGTGCGTTTCTGGTCCGACAGGTCGACCACCAGTTGCCTGAACGCCATGACCACCGTGCCGGTGGTCGCTTCGGTGTTCCGCAGCGAAGTCTCCCAGTCCTTGGTACGCACCGGCAGACGGTGCAGCTCGCGGTAGCCTTCCAAGCTACTCTCCACCATCCGCAGATAGGTGGGGAAGCTCGAGGCGCGAGTAAGCGCACCGGGGTCCTTGCCGAAGGTTTCCCGCAGAAGGTTCAGCACATCAGCCAGCTCGACCAGTGTGGCGCCGAAGTCCGGCACCTCCTGGGCAAGCTCTTGGATGAAGCGCACTGAATCGTCAATCTGGGTAGTAACCCTGAGCATGTCTTCCCCGGTCACTCCCCCAGAGAATTTCACTTCGTGCGGATCCAGATCGGCTTCGATCAGCATTTGAACTGCCACAAAGCAGCCGATACCAACCCCAAGCATCATCAAGGTAGGCGCCCCGATGACGAAGGAGCTGACCAGTCCGAGGCAGCCGGCGGCACCGGCAATTAGCTGTTTGGTGCCCTTTTTCACGGGCGCCTCCTTCCGGGTACAGGGGGATGACCCGTGTCGTAGCATGGTGCACGGGGCAACTCCAACACGGCTTAATTGAATCCTTTAGCCTCCCGCATTGCGGTGGCGAGGTCCTTGGTTCCGTCGAAGACTTTGCCGAAGGCCTTCTTCGACAGCTCCTCCATCAGATCCCTCCGGACGCCTTCGCCGAAGAGGATCGAATAGATTGGAACGTCGCCCCACAGCGGGGAGCTGCGCACGGCCTGCTCCAGCACCGACAGGTAGTCGGTCGGAGCGCCATCCGTCATCACGATGACGGAGATGTGATACTCGCCCGCCCGGTCGGCGTAGGGCTGGAGGGCTTGGAACGCTTTCCCCACGGCGCCGTACAGAGCGGTGCCGCCCCCCGCTGACTTCTGATCAAGCTGGGCGAAGAGATTCGCCAAGCGTTGCGGGTCGTTTCCACTCACGGTGATGGGCGAGTCGGCAACGCTGCTGAACGGGATGCATATCGACACATCCCGTGGACTTGGCTGGAGCAGATACTCGGCCGCTAGCTGCGGGTTCAGCAGAATCCGCATGGCGTCCTTGAGCTGCTGCTCCCCGCCGTTTTGCGACATCGACCCCGAGTAGTCGAGGACGTAAACCGTCAGCGACGGCTTGCGAAACGCCGTCTGGTAGAGGTTCATCGCCTCGAGGATGACGTCATTGGGTGGAAGCGGTACTGGCGAAATGGTGCGGCTCACATCGATCCCCCAGGCGGGGTTGAACTTCGTGACCGCTCCGCTGACAGCCAGCCCGACCTTGCCGGTCCGGCGGCCGCTTTGCAGAATTCGCTGCTGTACTGGCTCGCTCAGGAGGTAGTTTTGCAGTCCCCTGAAGAACTCCTCCTTCCTGGGGTCACCCTTGTCGACCAGGGCCAGCGGGGAATCCGCAATGGCCGTGCCGTCGGAGACGTACACGGCGAAGAGCGGTTCCTTGCCCTGCGCGACCAGGACTTCGTTTGCCTCGATAACGAGGCATTCGTAGTTGACCATCCCGTCAAGCGCATCGGAGCGCTCGACCAGAAGGTCCTTGAGGAAACCCGAGGAACCGGCGCTGCGGTTAAAGCTTCTGAGCAGCTTGCTCACCTTGGCACCGACCGCGGGGTCCTGCAGGTGCTTCATCTCCAGCATCTCGGGCTTGCCCGCAAACGCGTAGACGAAGGCCAGGTACGCCTGGTTTCCGCTGTTGGACTGGGTTGCCGAGGTCATGCCCAAGCGCAGGATACCCGCCGAGGTGGCTTTTAGCACGTCCTCGACGGTAAGCTCCCGGCCGATGTAATTCGGCCGGTCGGGCACCCAACCAAGGGCCTCGGCTTTTGATCGCCTGACCGCCACGACTAGGGGCGATTTCATGATCGACTCGGCATGACGGATCACCTTCGCGGTGTCTCCGATGGCGAGCCAGTGACCGGCCGCCGGCCAGAGGATGTCCGGCTCGGCTTGGTGTCCCTTGCGGAGCTCCCGCATGATGTCGATCGACCCGTGATACCTGACCAGGATCGGCACGCCCTTGGACTGAGCGTACTCGCTGACGATGGGCTCGAGACCCTTGTTCTCCGAGCCGCTCCAGATCACAATCGCGGGCGCTCCATTGCCGGAAGTTACCGCATCAAGACCGGTTGGGGCCGACGGCTCGCCGCCGCACCCGAACCCCATGAAGACCACCAGGCTGCAGAGCGCGGCCACGATCAACACGCTTCTCATTGTGCACCTCAGCCTCATTGAAAGAAAAAACCTGAACCGAGAATGTCCGCGTGGACCCCTTACATCCGAACTGTCTAACCAAATAATTATCTAAAGATCCTCCTTTCTCCACTGCGAGAGAAGAACCTTAGAGTAGCCAACCTCAATGCCGCCCGCTAAGCCGGCTTACACTTACACCAGCTGTTTAGGGCCGCACTGAGCTTGTGACTCCTCCATAAGAGCACTCGCCATTTCATGCTTGCTTGAATCTTAGCCCTTAGGGAATCCCCGGAGAATAGTCTCGGGATGATTCGAGTTCTCTGTTCTACTCCCCTCCGTTGTGGTTTCGGATTCGAGAGTTGGTCCCGGGGAGGGGATGATGAAAGTTCTCACGGACGAGGTGATTGCGTCGTTCAAGGATGCCGCCCGGAAGTTGACAGGACCCAAGCGCAGGGCGTTCCAGGCCCAGGTGACCTTGGACTACTTGGACGGGAGCATCTGAAAAGCGGAGCGCGTGTTCGGGTGGTCTCACCATACCGTGGCGATGGGGTTGAACGAACTGCGAACTGGGATCACTTGCCAGGGAAATTTCTCCGCTCGGGGAAATCACAAGACGGAAACGAAATCTCCGGAGTTGGAAGCCGACATCCGGGCCTTGGCGGATCCCGAAAGCCAAGCGGACCCAAAGTTTCAGTCGCCGTTTCTGTACACTCGAATCACGGCCAAGGGGATGCGGCAAGCCCTCATCGACCAGAAAGGCTGGACGGACGAGGAACTTCCCCACGTGAACACGATCGGCGTGATCCTCAACCGTCTGGGCTATAAGCTACGGAGGGTGCAGAAGACCAAACCGTTGAAGAAGTATAGTGGACCCCAAACGGTGGACCACTCAGGCCACCTGCATTTGTTAAGGCTTTTCCCCTCTCAGCCCCCGTGAATCCCGGCCCGATGGACCTCGCCAGGGGTCCGGTAATCGAGTGAGACGTCGTCAGGGGGGCGGGGACAGCGGGCC
>JBAUOX010000850.1:0-2589 GCA_049579985.1 Isosphaeraceae bacterium
GGCTGGTGCTACGGGGATCCGGGCATGGCGGCCGCCCTTCTGTGGGCGGCTCGGCTCGTAAACGAGCCGGCCGGGTAGCGAGAAGCCCGGACGATTGCCGACCGCGCCGCCCAGCGGCCAGCCGAGCAGGCGGGCGTGGTCGATGCCGGGCTGTAGGGATGGTGGCAGAGTTTGTTCTTGGTTCTTACGTAAGGATATATAAGGATAGAGTCATGCTGTCTTCGAAACCAAAAACAAAGTCTGACACCACGCACCCTGCTCGGATAGTTCAATGGTTAATGGCCGTTCACCGGTGGCGCGGGTGAGCACATCGGATTGCTGACCGCTTGGGCGCGCAGGTGGTCGGCCAAGCGACATGAGCTAGTGTCCGTCGGAAAATGCACATGAGCCTGATTTTTCTGGAGTTTCTTTCAGAGATGGATCTCGAAGTTTTGGGGCTGCCGAGTAAGATTTCTGCTGAAAGAGCCGTTTTGCGCGTTCTGAGCGAGGAATCTTCGAGGGAGTGCCCGATGCGAATCGCCTTTGATCCCCAGCGTCGGTTCGATTGTCCTCCGGTCCTTGAGGTCCGGCTCAACACATCGTGTCGCGACGAGATCATTCCCATCCTCAAAGGGTTGCAGCACATTTACAGCCAGCCCGAACTGCGCGATGAACTGCTCGATGCAGTCGCTCAGGACGTCAACGGAACCTCCAGTGCAGACCTTGGCCGTCCCGGGATGACCTACTGGTCGATCCTTGTTCTGGGGGCGGTTCGGCTGGGCTGCAATTTCGACTACGACCGGCTCCAGAATCTGGCCGAAGAGCATCGCTCCTTGCGGCAGGTCATGGGGATCGGCGGCTGGTGTGACGACCAGACGTTTGACTGGCGATGCCTCCGCGACAACATCTGTCTGTTGTCACCCGACACGATTGAGCGGGTCAACCACCTGATCGTGGCCGAGGGCCATCGGCTCGTACCCGAGGCCGCTGAGACGGTCCGGGGCGACTCGTTCGTTCCCGCCACCAACATTCACTATCCCACCGATTCCAGCCTGATCGGCGATGGCTTACGCACGATCGTGCCGCTGGCGGTGCGCCTGGCGAGACTTCTCGGTCTCGGCGGTTGGCGGCAGCGCAAACACTTGCTTCGGACCGTGAAGAAACAACTCCGTGCGATCAACAAGATCGCCAAGGGCAAGGGACGCGACTTTCCCAAGCGGCTTCAGGACGGCTACCGGACGCTCTTGGACTTGGCCGATCGGATTCTGGCCCGAGCGCTGGAGTTGCTCGACCCCGCTCTGATCTCCATCGCTCCCAGCGCCGCTGCGTCCAGAATAAACATGCTCAAGGAGAAATTGACTGATTACCTAAACATGACCATTCATGTCTGTGACTTGGCTCGACGGCGTGTGCTCGAGGGGGAACGGATCGACAACAGCGAAAAACTCTTCAGTCTGTTCGAGCCGCACACTGAGTTGATCATACGTGGCAAAGTTCCTCAACCTCTCGAGTTCGGCCACCGCGTCCTGGTGATCGAGGATGGCGCGGGCTTCGTGTGCCACTATGCGATCTTGCCTCGAGGGGCGGAGGACAGCGAGGTCCTGGTGGAGGAGATGAAGCAGGCGCAACAACGACTGAACGGTCGCATCCGACGTGCGTCGTTCGATCGCGGCTTTCATTCTCCGGAGAATCAACGCGAGTTGGTGAAACTGGTAGAGCAGCCGTGCTTGCCCAAGCCAGGCCACGTTCAGGCTCAGCGTCAGGAGCAAGAGGCCACTGTGGAATTCCGCCAGGCACGGCGGCGTCACCCGGGGATCGAGTCGGCAATTGGCGCGTTGCAGTCTGGCAATGGTCTGGATCGGTGTCGAGATAAGAACTTCGGCGGCTACTGTCGGTACGTGGGGCTGGGGATCCTTGGTCGGAATCTTCAGGTCTTGGGAAAGCTGTTGATCGCGCGCGAGGAGCCGAAGTGCGAGGCGGGGCAGTCGCGGCGCGGCCGCACCGCGGCCTGAGCTGGTCGGCCCGGCCCCAAAGACGTGGTGGAACCATGGCATCGACACCGTGGTGATTGGCAACTACGCCGATATCTATGCATATTATACATATCATCTAATTAAATTCCAAGAAAGTTCGCGATACTCCACATAATAGTATGCTAACGATCGACAAAATCACCAACGTTCGGCTTGCGGTTCGGGAGAGAGGGTAGTTTTCCGACGGACACTAGCTAGTCAATATGACGACTTTCTGGGCAAGAGTGCACTGCGAGCTCTTCCTGTGCGTCCCAATTTCATTTTTTGCGCGACCGACCTCGGCCACGGGTCTCCCTGGCATTTTGAGCGCGATCTTATGGGAAGCGAGATCGAGGGATGGTTTGCCAACGACGATTTCACAATAGGGGATGCTGTAGCCGCATCTTCCTGTTTCCCCCCAGTCTTCAGTCCAATGATTCTCAAGCTTCCCCAGCCGGTCGGCAAGGGATCGCCGGGACCGCTGCTGATCGAGCGCGCCTTGTACTGGCCGGACGGCCAAGCGAATGCTGGCCACGGATATGTGGACCCCAGGAGTATTGAGCCCTCCCGCGAGGTTGGTGAGCGCCTGACATCGCAG